>JAATEW010000129.1 GCA_015655535.1 Hyphomicrobiales bacterium
GAATTCCGGTGTCTCGCGCATGGCGAGGCTGCGCGGGCGCGGAAGGTCGATCTCGAGGATTTCCGCGACGCGTCCCGGCCGCGGCGACATGACGATGATGCGGTCGGACAGGAACACGGCCTCGCTGATGCCGTGGGTGACGAAGAGGACGGTCTTCGGCGACCGTATCCAAATATCCTGCAGTTCGAGATTGAGATCGTCGCGTGTCAGCGCATCGAGTGCGCCGAAAGGCTCGTCCATGAGCAGAAGCGAGGGATCATGCAGCATGGCACGGCAGATCGCCGCTCTTTGCCGCATACCCCCGGACAGTTCATGCGGAAGGCAATGCATGAACTGCTCGAGACCGACGCGCGCGAGCAGGCTTTCCGCGCGCCGCCGATAAATGTGGCGATCGAGACCGCGAACCTCGGCCTGCAGCATGACGTTCTGCAGGACTGTCCGCCATTCCATCAAGAATGGCTCTTGAAAGACGACGCCGATATTCGCATGCGGTTTCGTGACGAGCTGACCATTGATTTCAATGAGGCCGCTATAGGGGCCGAGCCCGGCGATGGCGGTGAGCAGCGTACTCTTGCCGCAGCCGGAAGGCCCAAGCAGCGAGACGAACTCTCCCTCCTTGATGTCGAAGCTGACATCATCTAGTGCAATGAGATCGCGCGTTTTCGTTCCGAAGGTCTGGCTGACGCCGTTGATCCGCACGGTCGTTGCAGGATTTGGCATATCGGTTCCCCTGGCGACGTTCTGAGTGGATTTTTACGCAGGCAAATAGTCGTTGGTGAAAAGACGTTCGATGGCGATCTTTTCTTTCAGCGTACCCGCGTCCGCGAGAATCTCGACAAGTTCGTTCCAATCGGCGGCTGCCATAAAGCCGAGAGGTTTGCCGTCTGTGTTCTTGCTGTTGATCCGGTTCTTGAACGTATCGCTCAACATGGCAAGCTGCACAGTCTCGGATGACGATTGCGGCGCCATTTTGCGCGTCGCGGCCACCGCTGCCGCCGGTGCGGCGCGCGTGGCCTCGAGCGATTCAATGAAGGCTTTCGAGAAGCGCCGCACGAGATCGGCATTCTTAAGTGTGTTGCTGTGGGCCACGAGGCTCTTCGACATTAGGTTCATGCCGAAATCCGCATAAGCGAAAGCGCTTACGTCATGTCCGGCATCTTTGACTTTCAGGAAGCTATCGTTGACGGCCGTGTAAGTCGCATCGAATTGGCCGCTGAAGAAGGCATTCCATTGCGCTGCCGGGCTGGCGCTCACGAGATGCACTTTGGCGGGATCTATTCCGATCCGGCGCATGAAGATCGACCATAGCGCGAAAGTGGCGGACCCCGGCGAGTCGCCGTAGAGCCGGCCTTCAAGATCACGCGGCTGTGAGATGCCGACATTGTTCTTATAGCAAATGCCAAAGGCCGATGTTCTCAGATAGCCGCAAAACACTTTGATGTCCGCGCCATGGCTCACCGCCAGCGGCAGGACAGTGGCATCGACCATGCCGAAGGTCGAGTGACCCGCCGCGACGGCAAGCGCCGTATTGTTGCTGCCGGTTCCCGCCTGAAGTGACAGGTCGAGACCGTGTTTCTCGAAAATCCCCGTGCTGATGCCGTAGAAGAAGGGTGCGTAAAGGCCGTCGAGGACCCAATCGAAGGTAAGGGAGACTTGATCGAGCGCCCCGGTCGCGCGCGCCCGGCTCGAAGATGCCGCAAGCGCGACTGCGCCAGCGCCCGCTATCAATTGGCGTCTGCTTACCGAAATGGGCATTCGAAAAGTCCTCTTGATAGTCGACCCGCAATGAAGTCCGACAGCGATTTTCATACCGTTGCACGAAGCTCGCGAAAATAGATCGGTACCGATATAATTTGCACGCAAGTCCTATGTTGGCAACAAGATGGATGATGAAAAATCGGGACAGTGGCGATCAAAACATAAGCATTCTGCCCAAGGACATAACCATTTACGTGCCGATCCGTTCTTTGTTGCACATGAGGTGAATAATGTCTTATTGTATGACAAAATGGCCGGAAGTCGCGGGCGAGGGAGTCGTTCTGTGAGCGCGGAACTTTGCGCTCAAAAATGCGTGAGTGACTGTTAAAATGAAGGTTGTGGATAGTGGACTCGTCGCGACTTCGATGCGAGACATCGGACGGGTCAGACTGCATCGTCCGCGCAGCGCGCAACACGTCCTGGAGATATTGTCCGATGCCGAACGCCGGCCGGTTATCGTTGCCGGCGCAACGGATCTCTGTGCGCAATTCAACTGCGGGCTTACGGCAACCGATTTGATCTGGCTGGCGCGGCTCGACGGTTATGAGCGGATAGCGACAGCGGGTAGCGATCTGGTGATCGGCGCTGGCTGTACGCATGCGGCCGGCGCCGCCGCCGTCGCGCTTGGAAAACGGTTCCCCGATTTGCAGAAAGCCTGGCGCATGGTTGCGTCCGGCGTCGAGCGCATCAGGGAGTGGGGAACGATCGGCGGCAATCTCATGGCCGGGCGAACGCGTTATGAGACACTTGTTCTCCTGATGGCTGCCGGCGCTGTTCTCCGTTTCGAGACGCCTTCGGGACAGCAGGCTGTCGAGGCCCGTGATTTCTGGGAGAAACGCGCGCCCGCGGCCTCGTTCCTTTCCGAGATCGCCGTGCCGATGGAGGGTCTGATCGCGCTGCGCTATGACAGGTCTTTGCGGCCGATCATGACGCTCGCGATCTGCGTGCGGCAGGTCGAAGGCGGCGTGCAGGCTCATGCCGTCATTGCCACGCAGTCC
>JAATEW010000363.1 GCA_015655535.1 Hyphomicrobiales bacterium
CATCCGCCTGCTCGATCCGCCTCTGCACGAGTTCCTGCCGAAGACGGAGGCGGAGGTCGCGGAAGTCGCGGCCGATCTGGGTGTATCGCCCGATAAGCTGACGCGCCCCGCCAATGAGCTGCACGAATTCAACCCCATGCTCGGCTTCCGGGGCTGCCGTCTCGCGATCGCCTTTCCGGAGATCGCCGAAATGCAGGCGCGTGCGATTTTCGAAGGCGCCTTGGACGCGCAAAAGCGGACCGGCGAATTGACCAAGCCCGAAATCATGGTGCCGTTGATTGCGACCAAAGCCGAGTTCGATATCGTCAAGGCCAGCATCGACAAGATGGCGGAAGCCGTGCGCACCGAGACGGGGCAGAGCGTGCCCTATATTGTCGGCACCATGATCGAATTGCCCCGCGCTTGCCTGCGCGCCGCCGAAATCGCCGAGACGGCGGAATTCTTTTCCTTCGGCACGAATGATCTGACGCAGACGGCGCTTGGAATCTCGCGCGACGACGCAGGCTCCTTCTTGGGCACCTATACGGCCAAGGGCATTCTGTCGGCCGATCCTTTCATCACGATCGATCAGGAGGGCGTCGGCGAATTGGTTGCGATCGGCATCGAGCGCGGCCGCAAGACGAGACCCGAGATCAAGCTCGGCATCTGCGGCGAACATGGCGGCGATCCGGCCTCGATCGCCTTCTGCGAAAAAGTCGGCCTGACTTATGTGTCCTGCTCGCCGTTCCGCGTGCCGATCGCACGGCTTGCGGCGGCGCAAGCGACGCTCGGCCTGAAGGCGGCGGGGCAGGCTTAGGTTTAAACTTCTCTTCACCTTTGCGGTAAAATCGCAGCGATCTGCTTCATTCTGAAACCGTCCCGCTGCGAGCCGGGTAACCCGTCTTCAAGCTTAAGTCGCGATAGTTCCCATCAGACGATGACAGGACTGGACCGTGTCCAAAGCAACACGCTCCAACGTCTTTGGGGGCGCATGATCTTACCGAGGAAAAGCCGGCGGCTTTCCCGAAGGTCATGCCCAGGGCTTGAGGGGCTTTGCGCGTATGGGTCGGTCGCGGATCGGTTGGGCCATGGGGGTTGTCGCGCCCTGGTGCCTCGGCATCGGCCTCGTCGTGTCGATCGCGGCCGACGCCGGCCAGGATGCGACCGTCAACGGTTCCTTCGTGCCGATTGCCATGCGCGCGATTGATGACCCGGGCCTTCTGGTTCCGCCCGAGAGTGCTCCGCGCATCGGCGATCTGATCCGCTACTCGAAAACGGCGTCAGACTTGGCCGAAGGCGGACTCGTGCAGCAGGCGAGCCTGGCGCTCGGCCCGGCCGACGATTTCAAGCGCGTGTCCGACGAGAAAGAGCCGCGAGCGGATCTGAAAAATCATGCGCATGGCTTTCCGCAGATCGATCGTTCGCACAAAGGCGATCCCGTGGTTGGACTGCGTCCGACCTTCGACACGAAATTGCGCAATCCGGGCGGTCTTGCTTTGGTCCGCGCGACGGATTTGATCTTCAATCACGACGACACTTGGCCGACGAGCGGGTTTTCGCCGTCGGACGACGAGATCGCGGGGCCCGAAAGCGTCGAGACATTCGAACCCTGGGCCGATGGCGAAAGCCCGACCACGGCGCATGCCAGGGCCGAAGCATCGCCCGGTCAAAAGGGAACGACGGGCCCCGCTACAGGTTCGACGCTGACGATGCGCCCGGCATCGGTCAATGAGCGCTTGATGCAAGGGGCGACGCCTTCCGTGCGGCGCGCGACGGCCTTGGCCTCGACGACTCCGGCGCCCGCCGATTCAGCACCGGTCGAGATCGTGTCGCTGCCGAGCCAACCGCAGCAGCCTCACAATATGAGCGTGATGCCGCAGAGCGATCGGCCGAATTACGCCGCGCTGATCGACGAGGATAAAGCCGGCCGCGAAAAGCGCTGCCTTGCCGAAGCGATTTATTTCGAAGCCCGCAGCGAACCGGAGGAAGGGCAGGCGGCCGTCGCGCAGGTCGTGTTGAACCGCGTGGCAAGCGGCCTCTATCCTTCGACGATCTGCGGCGTCGTCTATCAGAATCGCAACCGCTACAATGCGTGCCAATTCTCCTTTGCCTGCGAAGGCAAGTCGTTGCGTGTCACCGACCAGGAGTCATGGCACACCGCCGTGCGCGTCGCCGAAGAGGTCAGCGGCGGCAAGACCTATGTTTCAGACGTCGGCGGCTCGACGCATTACCATGCCAATTACGTCAGGCCGCGTTGGGCGCGGCAGCTCGAAAAAATGGATGTCATAGGACATCATATTTTCTACAAGCTGCGGCCAGGCCAGACCTGAGCCAAGGCCGGTTTCAAGGCCAGCTTTTCAAAAGCCGATTTTCAAAGCCGGATTTATAAAGCCGGCTCAGGATCTTCGCCGATTGGCCCGATTTCACGCGTCAAGCGGCGGCCCACAATTGCGCGAAATGCTGCATAAAATGGCCGAGGATCGCCTCGTAACCTACGCAGCCGTTTCAAATTTCGGTGTTTTGAATATTTCTATCCGCTTTACCGGCTGGGCCTTGCGATATTCGCTTGCCGCACGAGCGCAAAACGGCCATGTTCTGCGCGTTTCGTTCGCACGATCATCGCCTTGGGGCTAAGGCCCGGGCGACTCTCCTGGGAAAGGCTGTCGCGTGCAAATATCCAATTTCGCTTATCGGGATATTGGCGAGCTTTTGCGTTGCTTCGATTCACGGCGTTGGCTTTTGGCGGGATTGGCGCTCTCGGTTCTGGCGTGGCCTTTGTCGCCCGCGAAGGCGCGGGCGCGGGAAAGCCTCGCGGTCGCGACGCCTTTCGAAGTCGGCGCAAGCCCTGCCGGCAATTATCTCGCGGCGCTGGTTGCCGGAGCGGAGCGCGATACCGTCGCCGCGGCGACCTTCTTTCGCGAGGCTCTGCGCTATGATCCGCGCAATGCGCAATTGATCGAACGCGCCTTCGTCGCCGCCATTTCGAACGGCAATACGGCGGATGGTTTCGTGCTGGCCGACCGCTTGATCGCCCGCGATCCCAATAATGGTCTTGCCCATCTCGCGCTCGGCATCAAGGCGATCAAGGCCAAGCAATGGGTCTTGGCGCGCCAGCAGCTCGCCAAAAGCGGCGCAGGGCAGGAACGCGACGTGACCGCGACGCTGCTGACGGCCTGGACCTATGCCGGAACCGGCGACACCAAGCAGGCGCTCGCGCTGGTCGATAAGCTGCGCGATGACAATTTCAGCATTTTCCGCGATTATCACAAAGGCCTGATCGCCGACATCGGCGGTGACATTCCCGAGGCGACGAAGCGGCTGACGGCCGCCTATAATGCCGATAAGAATACGCTGCGGCTAGTCGATGCCTATGCCCGTTTCAAGGCCAAGCACGGCGACCGTCCGGCTGCGATCGCGGCCTATGAAGCCTTCGAGCAGATCCTGCCCAATCATCCGATCGTTGCCGCGGCTCTGGCCGATCTGCGCGCCGGCAAGCCGCTCGAACCCTTCGTCAAGACGCCGGAACAGGGCGCAGCTGAGGTTCTCTATGGCCTCGGTTCGGCGGGCAGCCGCCAGGGCGACGAACTCGCCGCGATGATCTATCTGCGGCTGTCGCTCTACCTGGCGCCGCAAAATGGCCTCGCCACCATCACTTTGGCGGATATTTACGAGCGCATCAAACAGAACGAGCAGGCGATCGACGTCTATAACAGCGTGTCCGAGACCGATCCCCTGCGGACCACGGCCGATATCCAGACCGGCGAAATTCTCGAAACGCTCGGCCGCTCCGAAGAGGCCGCCAAATATTTGAAAACCATCGTCGACGAACATCCGAAGGATGAGGATGCTTTGTCGGCGCTTGGCAATCTGCAGCGCTCACGCAAGCAATTCGCCGAGGCTGCGGAGACTTATACGCAGGCGCTCGACCAGACGACCAAGCCCGAGAAGGCGAGATGGCCGCTCTATTATTTCCGCGGCATCGCCTATGAGCGGCAGAAGAAATGGCCGCAAGCGGAAGCCGATTTCAAACATGCGCTTGAGCTTTATCCGGATCAGCCGCTCGTGCTGAACTATCTTGGCTACAGCTGGGTCGATCAGGGGATGAATCTCGATCAGGCCTTTTCCATGCTGCACAAAGCGGTCGAGCTGCGCTCGACGGACGGCTATATCGTCGACAGTCTCGGCTGGGCCTATTACAAACTCGGCCATTACGATGAGGCGGTGAAGGAGCTTGAGCGCGCCATCGATCTCAAGCCGTCGGATCCCGTCATCAACGATCATTTGGGTGACGCCTATTGGCGCGTCGGGCGCAAGCTCGAAGCGCATTTCCAGTGGAACCATGCCCGCGATCTCGGCCCGGAGCCGGAGGATAAGGAAAAGATCCTCGACAAGATCGAGCATGGCCTGCCGGATGAAGAAAAGCCCGCCGCCGCCGATGCCGATCCGGGCAAGAACGGCGGGTAGGGGTTTTCATGCGTGACGGGCGCGTCCCTTCTCCCGCTTGCGGGAGGAAGGTGGCCCCGCCGCCGTCAGGCGGGGTCGGATGAGGGTCGTGCAATCTGCCGCCATTGCAACTGCAACAGCATGCGGGAAGGTTCAAATAATCCCTCACCCGGCGGGCTCCGCCTGCCACCCTCTCCCGCAAGGGGAGAGGGTACCCGCACGACGCTGGATGCCCTTTTCGATTTAATCTTGTTCTGATGACCTCAAGTTCTCATCCCTTTGTCTAAAACCCTCTCCGAACGCGCGCCTGCGAAGATCAATCTGACCTTGCATGTGCTTGGCCGGCGCGCCGACGGCTGGCACGAGCTCGAAAGCCTCGTCGTTTTTTCGCGCAGCGGCGATCTTCTTACGCTCACGCCGGGGCCGGGGCTCACTCTGGACGTCTCGGGGCCGGGGGCCGAGGCCGCCGGTGCGAACAGCGATAATCTCGTCTGCAAAGCCGCGCGCAATCTGGCGGCAAGGGTCGAAGGCCTGACACTCGGCGCGTTCCATCTCGAAAAACATCTGCCTGTGGCGGCGGGCATCGGCGGCGGATCGTCCGATGCCGCGGCGGCGCTCCGGCTGCTCGTGCGCGCCAATCATTTGGAGCCCGAAGATCCGAGGCTCATGGACGCCGCGCGGGCAACGGGTGCCGACGTGCCGGTCTGCCTCGCCGCGAAAGGCCGCATGATGACGGGCTTCGGCGAAAAGCTCGGTCCCGTGCTCGGCCTGCCGCCCTTGATGTCATTGATCGTCAATCCGCGCGTGCCAGTCGAGACGAAACAGGTCTTCGCGCGCATGAATGTCCCGTTGGGCACGCAGACACATTTCGGCAAGCACCCGGAGATTGGGGCAGGGCTTGAAGCGGAGAAACTTTACGATTTGCTGCGCAGGAGCCGCAACGACATGGAAGATGCGGCCTGCACGATCGCGCCGATTATCGGCGATGTGCTCGCCGTGCTCGCGGCGGCACCCGGCTGCAAGCTCGCCCGCATGTCGGGATCTGGTGCGACTTGTTTCGCGCTCTTCGCCGATTGCAAAGCGGCGGCGCGGGCGCGGAAAACGATCCTACGCGCGCACCCCGACTGGTGGGTGAAGGTTAGCCTGTTAAACTGATATCTTAGCTGAAGAGCGGCATTCACAATCACCCATAAGCATCTGTTTCAACTGATTTATTGTGACGGCGCGCGTTCGAAGGCGCCGCTGATGATGAGCTCGACCTCGTCGCCGACGAGCGGCACATATTTGGCTACGCCAAACGCGCTCCGCTGGATCGTGCCATGCGCTTCGAAGCCGGCCGTATAGGCCTTGTCCATCGGATTGATCCCCGAGGCGTTGAAGGTGACGTGAAGCACCAAGGGCTTGGTGACGCCGTGCAGCGTCAGATCGCCGGTGACGTCGGCGTGCCCCGTGCCGGTTGGGGTGACTTTGCGCGACACGAAAGTCGCGGTTGGGAACTGCGCCGTATCAAGCCAGTCGGCACCTTTGAGTTCATCGTCGAGTTTCGAATTCACCGAAGACACGGAGGCGACTGGGAGACTCACGTCGAGCTGCGCGGCGGCCGGATGTTTGGGATCGAGACTGAGCGTGCCGCTCACTCCGGCGAAATCGCCATACCAATAAGAAAAGCCCAGATGCGAGACTTTGAAGAGCACGCGCGTATGGATGGGTTCAACCTGATAGGTGCCGGCTTCGACAGCCGCCGGGTTTTTATTGGGTGCCGCGGGCGCCTGTGCGTCTGCCGTGCCGGCGAGCAGCAAAGCGGCGCTAGCCGCGGCGAAGATTCGAGTCAAAGTCATTGCTTGTCCTTGTAGAGTTCGTCGTTCGAAGAAAGTTGAAAGATCAGCCGAAGCGGAAACCGGATAGAGCCTTGCCGAACAGGCGGTTGCTGTAGACCCTCTCGCCCGGTTCGCCTTCTGCCGCGCCGGCCGCCACCATCAAAGGCAAGAGATGTTCGGAAGTCGGATGGGCCGCCACGGCGCTTGGCGCGTCTCCCCAATGTGCGAGTTGAGCATTGCGGGTGGCGGCATCGGTTGCCGCCTCAAACAGCCAATCGTCGAACCGGCGGGCCGCATCGTTTTCATGGGGAGAGGCCAAGCCGCGCAGGTTGTGATAGCTCATGCCGCTGCCGATGATCAGCACGCCCTGGTCTCGCAGGGGAGCGAGCGCCCGTCCAATCGCCAGATGATGTTTTGCATCGAGGTCGCGCTGGAGCGAAAGCTGTAATATCGGAACATCTGCGTCCGGATAGATGAGCATGAGAGGGACGAAGACGCCATGATCGAGACCGCGTGACCGTTCGATGGCCGAGGCGATCCCGGCCTCGTCCAGCAATGCGCGAACTTCGGCGGCGAGCTTAGGCGCGCCGGGCGCCGGATAGGTCAGCCGATATGTATGTTCGGGGAAGCCATAATAGTCGAAGAGCAGCGACGGTCGGGCATCCGCGTTGACGGTTGGGTGCTCGGTTTCCCAATGACCGGAGACGACGAGCACGGCGTGGGGGCGCTGGGCCAGCGCGGTGCCAAGCCCGCGCAGAAAGCGTTCCATATTATGCCAAGTATCAGGCGGCCAACCAGGCGGCGGCGGCATGAAGAAGCAGGGACCACCCCCATGAGGGATAAAGAGGGTGGGTAGTCTCCCAGCCGACACGATGGCGCTCCTTGCTTACGGTTCTAAGCATGGCAGCTTGGGGGCGTCGGAAAAACTAGGATAGTTTTGA
>JAATEW010000441.1 GCA_015655535.1 Hyphomicrobiales bacterium
TAGAGCGCGGCTTTGACCGTCTCGAAGGCGAAGGTGAGCCAAGGCGTCAGAGCTTCGAGATTGCCGGGCTCGACCGTCGGCCCGCACCAGACGCGCAGGCCAGGCGGCGCATCGCGATGGGCGCCAATGTCGAAGGCGGCCTGCTCTTGTTCAAGGAGATCGACCATGGCTTTCATAAAGCGCGCTTGTTCGTCGCGTGGCCGCGCGGCAACGGCCGGATCGGCAATTTTCAGGCAGACGCTCGTATTGGAACGCACCGCCGCATCGCGCGCGACACAATCGATCCAGGGCGTCCGCGCCACCCAATCGGACAGGATCTTCGTATTGGCGTCGGCCAGTGCGATCAGCGCCGCAAGGCCGCCGATCTTTTTCGCCCAGTTCAAAGCCAGGAGATAATCTTCGACGCAGAGCATCGACGGCGTGTTGATCGTCCAGCCGTCAAAAATCTCGTCGTTCAAGACACCGTTCGCCACCAGGCGGAAGAGCTTGGGCAGCGGCCAAGGCGGCACATGGCTCGAGAGCCGTTCGACCGCGCGCGGACTCAAGACGATCATGCCATGGGCCGCTTCGCCGCCAAGCGCCTTCTGCCAGGAGAAGGGCACGGCATCGAGCTTTGCCCAATCGAGCTTCTGCGCGAAAGCGGCGGAGGTCGCGTCGCAAATGGTGAGGCCCTTGCGGTTCGCTGCGATCCAGTCGCCATCGGGCACCCGCACGCCGGAGGTCGTGCCGTTCCAGGCGAAGATCACGTCATGGTCGAAATCGACGCTGGAAAGATCGGTGATTTCGCCATAAGGCGCCCGCAAGACGCGGCTATTTTGAAGCTTCAAATGCGCGACGATATCGGCGGCCCAGACCTCGCCGAAAGCCTCCCAGGCGAGCATGTCCACGCTGCGCGGACCAAGCAAAGACCAGAGCGCCAGTTCCATCGCGCCCGTGTCGGAGCCGGGCACGATCGCGACGCGATACCCCGCTGGCACGCCCAGAATCTCGGCGGTGAGATCGATGGCTTCTTTCAATCTGGCGCGCCCGGCCTCGCTTCGATGCGAGCGGCCGAGATAAGCGTCTTTAAGAGGGTGCAGGCTCCAGCCTGGATGTTTTGGGCACGGCCCGGAGGAAAAACGCGGATTGGCCGGCCGCAACAGCGGCGCTTGCAGCACCATGATCTCTTAATCCTTCTCGGCCGGGATCGCAGCCGATTCGCGCAGGGGGCGCTAGCGCGCACTGTACCGGCCCAGCTTATAGCCGATCACGGGCTGCCGAAATCAACCAGATAACGCAAGCCGACGCGGACTTCCTGGGCGCTGAGGTTCTTGTTGAAGATTACGCCATCTATGCCGTCGAAGCCGGTGTAATTGCCGAAGTGAACATAGCGGTAGCCAACCTCGACGGCCGCGTTGTCGGTGAGATTATAGGCGACGCCGCCCATCAAGGCCCAGGCGAAGTTGAAGCTCCGGTTTGGCATCCCGAAGAATGCCAGGCCGGCGCTGTTTGAGCTGTTGATTAAATCGCCGCCGCCGCCAACGCCGACGAAAGGCGTGACACCGTACCAGGTTCCAAGGTCGAGATAGGCATTCACAAGCAAAATATATTTGTTCAGATCGCCAAGGCCGCCGCCAATGATACCCGGCGCGAAAGCGGTGTTGTTCACGAGAATCGGCTGCGCTCCGTAAGCGCCGAGCGTCATGTCGCCGCGAAACCAATTGTTGAACTTGTAACCGCCGCCGAGATCCAGCGAGAAATTGTTCCGCACCCGCGTCGTGACGTCGAAAAGGCCTGGGTTTATCACAGGCGCCTGATCGAAGGCCCAAGCGGCATCGCCGCGAATATACCAACCCGTGCCAAATTCGACCTTAACCTGCTGCGTCGGTTCGCTCGGGTAGAAAGGCATGTCGGCGGCGAAACCGGCATTTGCGCCCGCGCATGCATAGGCTGCCGCCCCAAACAAGGCGGCTCTCATCGCATGTCCCCATTTCGACATCACTTGTTCCTTTGCCTGAAAGACTCAAGGCGGAGCTGGAGCTTTCGATCGAAAGGAATTGTGAACGTTATTTCTTAAGCACCACTTAACCATAAGAAGCGGTTCGCGATTTTTGACGGCGCCACATATGCGGCCAAACTGCGCGGCTTCAGGTTGCAATAAAAGTGCAGGCGAAAACAAATCGGCGAGCCAAGGGCCCGCCGATCGATAGCTTCAAATGAATATGTCTTCAGACGAAAGACGCATTTCAATATTTGGCGATGAGCGGCGGCGCCGGGCGCGCATAATCCGCGAACATATAACGGAAGCCGACCCGCACATCGTTCGACGTCAGGCGGAAGGACTGTGTCTCGAAGAAGCAGCTGCCAACGTCACCGCAGGTGATCGGATTGCTCCGCAGAGTTCCCATGTCGAGATAGCGATAGCTGATTTCGAGTTTCAGATTG
The DNA here is from genome assembly GCA_015655535.1 of Hyphomicrobiales bacterium. Lineage (GTDB taxonomy): Bacteria > Pseudomonadota > Alphaproteobacteria > Rhizobiales > Beijerinckiaceae > Methyloferula. The sequence goes on from JAATEW010000441.1 coordinate 2,425, forward strand.
GGCGTGACGTTAAAGCCGAGACCGGCCATCACAGCCCAGGCAAGATTATCAATGTTGCGATCGGGCGAATAGCCGCTGCCAAGTCCAATATCCGTCAACCCGCTGAAGCGATGGATCGCGCCGCCGACGCCCGCGCCGACGAAAGGCGTGACGCCATACCAGGTGCCGAGGTCGATATAGGCATTGGCGAGAAAGACGCCGGACGCGACATTGGCCGTGTAAGAGTCTTGGCAGAATGCGGTGGGGCAGAAAGCCGTATAGGTGTTCACCGACCGATAAGCGGCCGAGGTGCGATATTCGGCCGTACCGTCGAACCGCAGCCAATTGTTGAATTGATAGCCGACGCCGATGCCCGTGATCGCCGCGTCGCCGATCGCGGTCTCGACCCGGGCGAAAGCCGGTGCCGGGCCGCCCAAGGGATTGAACGGGTTCAAGGTCGAACGCGTGCTCGAGAGCTGATTGATGCCGACGCCGACATCGCCACGGATATACCAATTGCCGAAGGCGACCGGTTCAGGCGGCGGTGCCGGGGGAGGTGGCAGAAGATCGGCGGCCTGAGCAAGGTCAGCCGCGCCGAGCGAAATAAGACTCGCGCAAAAAATGGCTTTCAAACTGGCCATAACGATCATCCCCTTCTGAAGCTCGAACGAAGCCTTATGGCCTGAGCTTTGACATGATGAGGGAGGATGCCGGAATCGGGTTAAAAGGGGCTTAACCCTACCAATTAACGTTAATCGCAGGCCAAAAGGCGCTATTTTTAACCGCTTATTTACGCAACCGCCGCGTGGCGCAACATGAGTTCGCCGCTCAGGGCTTCGCCGATCAATGCCTGAGTTTCGTTAATGCCGTAAAGCGCGATGAAGCTGCCAAAGCGTGGTCCCCGGCTTTCGCCGAGCAGTACCGCGTAGAGCATGTTGAACCATTCGTTGGAGACGCCCGGCCGCTCCCGCGTCGCGCCCTTTGCTTTCAAATCCTGATAGCGTGGGATCGGTCGCGCCAGATCGTAAAGCGCGGTTTGAATCTCTTCGGCGCTCGCCCCTTCCGGCAGGCGGCCGAGCATATCAGAAAGCTTTTGCAAAGCCTCCCGCTCGACCTCATCCGGCGCGCGATAGACCTTAGCAGGCCGCACGAAATCGCGGAAATAGCGCACCGCATAAGTCACAAGTCGATCAAGACGCGGATGCGTTTGCGGCGTCACACTCGGCGCATAACGGCGCAGGAAGCCCCACAGCACCTGCGGGTCTTCGCTATTGGCGACGGTTGCGAGATTCAAAAGCATGCCGAACGAAATCGCCGTGCCCTTGCCATCGCTCGCTGTTTGCAGAACCTCAGGCTCCGGCGGCGCACCCGAATGAATGTGCCAGACCGGATTGCCCAATTGCTCTTTTACATCCTGGCGCGGATAGGCTTCGAGAAAACCCAGATAATCATCGACGGTGCGCGGAATGACGTCGAAATAGAGCCGCTTCGCCGCCGTCGGCTTCTGGTACATGAAGAGCGACAGGCTCTCGGGGCTGGCATAAGTCAGCCAATCATCGATCGTCAGGCCATTGCCCTTCGACTTCGAGATTTTCTGCCCCTTGTCATCGAGGAACAATTCGTAATTGAAGCCTTCCGGCGGCACGCCGCCGAGCGCCTTGACGATCTGGCCGGAGAGCTTGACCGATTCGATCAGATCCTTGCCCGCCATTTCATAGTCGACGCCGAGCGCATACCAGCGCATCGCCCAATCCGGCTTCCATTGCAGCTTGCAGGCGCCGCCCGTGACCTTGGTGACGAAGACCTCGTTCGTCTGCGGATCGCGCCAGGTGATCGTGCCCGCCTGCGCATCTGTCGCATCGATTTGCACCTGCATGACGATGCCGGTCGCCGGATGAACCGGCAGGAAAGGCGAATAGGTCGCGGCGCGCTCTTGCCTAAAGGTCGGCAGCATGATCGCCATGACCTCTTCGTAGCGTTGAAGCAGGCGCAGCAGGGCCGCATCGAAACGGCCCGACGTATAATATTCGGTCGAAGAGGCAAATTCGTAATCGAAGCCGAAGGCGTCGAGGAAGCTGCGCAGCCGTGCATTATTATGCGCGCCGAAACTCGGATGCGTGCCGAAGGGATCTGGCACTTGCGTCAGCGGCTTGCCGAGATGCGCCGCGACAAGCTCCTTGTTTGGAATATTGTCCGGCACCTTGCGCAAACCGTCCATATCGTCCGAGAAGGCGAGAAGCCGCGTCTTGATCTTATCTTCCGTCAGCACGCGGAAGGCGTGGCGCACCATGGTCGTGCGGGCGACCTCGCCGAAGGTGCCGATATGCGGCAGGCCCGAGGGGCCGTAACCGGTCTCGAACAGAACCTCCGTCTGCCCCGTCCGCTCGATCTTTTTGACGAGCTTGCGCGCTTCTTCGAACGGCCAGGCATTCGCCTTGGCAAGGGCTTCGAAAAAGGAAAGCGGCTCCGTGGCCGGAGTTACGGCAGAGGACATTTTGTTCCCTAAAGATCTGGAAACGCGCCAGCACTGCGAGCAGGCTTCGCGGCGGCGCACACTAAAGCACTTTGCCGGCGAATCAAATCAGGGATTCTTGGGGTCGGTGTCTCGGTTTGAGGCTCCGCCTTCGACGATCCCTGCCTGTGGCGTGTTGCGATGGGCTATCCAAGCGGTGCGTCCACCGCCAGATTGCCAGTCTTCGATTGCATGAGAAATGACGGTAAAGCCGCTTCGGGCGAGGAGTTCCTCGTTCTCCGCAACGTCCAAACTGGCATGATAAAGCGGCTCTCCACGGTAACTGCCGATGGCTTCGCCGTGCGCTGGACCAGCATTGAACATCAAAATTGCCGGCTGAGCGGCGTGGGCCGAAAATACTTCGAACATATGCCGCTGGTCGTCCGGCGTGAGATGAAAAAAACTATCCCACGCGAGAATCCCATCGAATCGCCGGCCAAGGCTCAGTGACCTCATGTCAGCGACGATCCATTCCTGATTGGGCAACCGGTCCCTACATAGCGAGATCATGGTTGCCGAAGCATCTATGCCTGTGACGCGGAACCCGCACGCGACCATGTTCACCGCGACGGGCGATCCCGAACCGCAACCTAGATCAAGGACCGTTGCATTTTTCGGCAGGGCGGCGATGAAACGATCGTGCCACGGCTTATCATTCCAATCGCTGTTACGACGATCGGCCGCCCACTCGCGCGCATGGCGTTCATAGTGATCGATGATCCGCTCGGAAAAATCGGCCATTGAGCGTCAATTCGCCTGCCTCTACTGAAGCTTCTTCAAGCTCAGGCCTTTGCCCTCTTTCGGGTCTTTGGCCCAGGTGCTGTCCTGCTGCAGGTCGAGATGGGTCGTATGCCCCTTGCGCGCCGTGAGCACCAGCCGCCCGCCAGCGAGCTGCCATCCCATCGGATCGAAGATGACGATGCCTTGATCGCGGCAGGCGGGCGCAAGCGTCGCCTTGAAGCCACCCTTGGCCGCGCGCGCCTTGTCGTCGAGCGTGATCATGCAGCCTGTGTCTTTATTCTCGCCGCGTAGCACGGCATAGCGGCCGGCGAGATCGCCGGGTTTCATGGCAGCGGTGACCCGGCTCGGCATGGCGCTTGACTCGGCCGGTTTGGTCTCGACCGTCTGAAAGCCCGGCGGCTTGGGGCTTGCCGCTTGCGCCACGCGTTCGCTTTGCACGAAGGAACCCGAAATCGCGACGAGATGATAGGTCTCGCCTTCCGGCCCATTGGCGATGAAAGAGAGCTTCCCGTCCTCGGCGAAATCCAATACCGGCTTGCCGGCCTGATCCGCCAGAGCGATGTGGTCGGCGCGCGGCACATCGAATGTGCCGACATTGGCGAGGATGGGCAAAGCGCGCCGGCAGCCGGCCGGCATGGTGACCGCGGCGGGGCCCGCCGCCTCGGCCCGCAAGGTCATCCGGCAGCTTCGATTGGAATCAGCGAGCGTGATGTCCCATTGGCCCGCGGCCGCCATTGGATTTGCGAGAACGACGGCCGCATGCGCCGCCTCGGCCCAAAATCCGAAGGCGAGGCCCAGGCCTAAAAAGCGACACCGCGCTTTTGGCGAGAGGTTTCGATCTTTCGGCACCCTGCGCATGGTTCACCCCTTCGATCAGGTCAGTCATGACGTGATTCGGATGGGTTTGGCTAGAGCGCGGCGCTCACGGACGCCAGCCCGCGAAAACCCTTGCGGCAAATCGCCCTCCCTTCCGTTTTGTCCGCACGGATGCGTCCGGTTTCCGCCCGTCCTGAAAACGACAGGTGAACCGAACGTCCGCGGCTTTCGTACCAACCATAACAAGATTGTTGAAACCGAAACAGAAACCGCGCCGACGCGACAGGACGGCTTGCACGCAACGCCACAAGCACGCCGCCGCCCCTGTCTTTTTACCTTCAAACGACACGCCACCGCGTCACCGATGTTGGTCATTCGACAGTACATATCCGACATTTTGAAATAGACTAAACAAAAATACATATTTTTGAAGTAAAAATAACATTTATCAATGTAACTTGACCAAAAAACAGCGTTAGTCGCTATATAGTCATACTACGCCAAAAACCGGCGAATGTCGTCGAGTGAGTCATGATCTGCGCCGCGACCACGGCTCGGCATTCGATAAATGCGCCCTTGCCGCGGGGAAACAGCAAGAAAAAGCCAGCTTTTTAGCACCCGCATCGCTTCTGACACCAGGATGTCCCTTCAAGTATAGGATTGGAACTTCATCATGCCTCAGAATTCGGATTACGTACTCGACCATTTCGACTTGTTCAAACAGCCGGAATACAGAGAAATGCTGGCCAATAAGAAAAAGTTCTTCGAGAACTCCGTTGCCGATGCCGAAGTCCAGCGCGTCGTGGAATGGACGAAGACTCCTGAATATCGCGAAAAGAACTTCGCCCGCGAGGCTCTGGTGGTGAACCCGGCCAAGGCCTGCCAGCCCTTGGGCGCCGTCTTCGCCTCCTCAGGCTTTGAGGGCACCATGCCCTTCGTGCATGGGTCGCAGGGCTGCGTCGCTTATTATCGCAGCCACCTGTCGCGTCATTTCAAAGAGCCAACCTCCTGCGTCTCGTCCTCGATGACGGAAGACGCAGCCGTCTTCGGCGGCCTGACCAATATGATCGACGGGCTCGCCAACACCTACAACCTCTATAAGCCCGCGATGATCTCCGTCTCGACGACCTGCATGGCGGAAGTCATCGGCGACGACCTCAATGCCTTCATCAAGACCGCGCGCGAAAAGGGCTCGGTCCCGATGGACTACAACATCCCCTTCGCGCATACGCCAGCCTTCGTCGGCAGCCATGTCACCGGCTATGACAATATGCTCAAGGGCATTATGGAATATTTCTGGGACGGCAAAGCCGGAACGGTTCCCAAACTCGAGCGCGAGCCGGACGGCAGCGTCAATTTCATCGGCGGCTTCGATCCCTATACGGTCGGCAATCTGCGCGAGTTGAAGCGCATCTTCGACATGATGGGCTTCGACTATACGATCCTCGCCGACAATAGCGACATCTGGGACACGCCGACCGACGGCACCTTCCGTATGTTCGACGGCGGCACCTCGGCCGAGCAGACCGCCGCGGCTTTGAATGCCAAGGCGACGATCTCCCTGCAGGAATATAGCACGATCAAGACCCAGAATTTCATCAAGGCGCATGGCCAGGAGGTCTATAGCTTCAACTGCCCCATCGGGGTCGCTGCGACCGACCGGCTTCTGCTCGAAATCTCACGCATCACCGGCAAGCAGATTCCCGACGAATTGCGCATGGAACGCGGCCGTCTCGTCGATGCGATGGCGGATTCGGGCGCGCATATTCATGGCAAGAAATTCGCGATCTATGGCGATCCGGATCTCTGTATCTGCCTCGCGGGCTTCCTGATGGAGCTCGGCGCCGAACCCATCCACGTTCTGTCGTCGAACGGCGGCAAGGAATGGGAGGAAAAGGTCCAGGCTTTGTTCGACACGTCGCCCTTCGGCGCGAATTGCCATGTCTATGGCAATCGCGATCTCTGGCACATGCGCTCGCTGCTCTTCACCGAGCCGGTCGATTTCCTGATCGGCAACACCTATGGAAAATATCTCCACCGCGATACGGGCACGCCGCTGATCCGCATCGGCTTCCCGATTTTCGA
>JAATEW010000107.1 GCA_015655535.1 Hyphomicrobiales bacterium
CATCTGCGTCGCGACCACGACGGGCTTGCCATAGCGGCGGCCGAGACGGGTCATGCGTTTTTGCAGGCCGGGCACTTTTTCGAGTGGCATTTCCACGCCGAGATCGCCACGCGCGACCATGACTCCGTCGGAAATCTCATAGATTTCTTCGAGCCGCGAAATCGCCTGCGGCTTTTCGATCTTCGACATGACCAGGGCGCGGCCACCCACGATCTTTTTGACTTCGGCGACATCGTCGGCGCGCTGCACGAAAGATGCCGCGACCCAATCGACGCCCTCCTTGAGCCCAGCCTCAAGATCGGCGAGATCTTTTTCGGTCATCGACGAGACCGGAATTTCCGTGTCGGGCAGGCTGACGCCCTTGCGGTTCGAAATCTTGCCGCCGATGTCGACAATGGCGACGGCGCGCTTCGGCGTGGCTTCGGTCACATGCAGCCGCACCTGACCGTCGTTGATGAGCAATGTATGGCCGGGCTTCAAGGCGCTCAGGATTTCCGGATGCGGAAGATGGACGCGGTTGATGTCGCCCGGTGCCGGGTCACTGTCGAGCACGAATTGCGCGCCTTTGACGAGATACACGGCATCGTCCTTGAAGGCGCCGATGCGCAGCTTCGGCCCTTGCAGATCGAGCAGGACCGCGACGGGACGGGCGAATTCCGCTTCGAGCGCGCGGATCTTCTTGATCCATTCACGCATGCCCTAATGCGTCGTATGACTCATATTGACGCGGAACACATCGGCGCCGGCGTTAAACAAAGCACTGAGGATCGCCGGGTCGGCACAGGCTGGACCCAAAGTCGCAACAATCTTGCAGCGGCGCAGCCGTCTCATGTGATGAATGCCCTCCAGTAAAAACAGATCAAGGGGTCGGGCGCGCCGGAACCGGATCGGTCAATTGCACCGTCCAGTTCTTTGCGTCCTTGCCCGTATCCACTTCGAAAAATCCGGTGCGGTCGTAGCCGCGCACGAAACAATCTTCACGGCCGACGATGCGGAATTCATGGTCGCGGGTGCACATGAAGGCCGTGCCCTTCCATTCGCCGGAACGTTCGTCCATGGCATAGACATAATAGAACTCCGCGGCGAGCGGTCCGCGCAACAGGGTTTCGCAGGCGCTGGCCTTGAGGTTCCACCAGCCTTCGCTGACCCAGGTTTCGCCGTCCGTATAGGCAAGCGCCACGCTCAATCTGCTGCTCGTATTGTTGCACAAGCGGAAGTCGGCTTTGGCCGGCGATAAGAGAAATCCGCTCGCAACAATGGTTCCGGCGATCAAGGTGAGGCGATGCTTCAGCAAAGGGATGATGGCGGTTCTGACGGCTTCGAAAGGGGAGCTGCGGGAGACAGGTCACGATATGGGCGAAATCTTGGTTCAAGCTTCATGAGGCTTAAGCAAGTCTGACCCTTGAACACGACAGGATCAAGACCGAAATCCGATCCAATGCAAGCAAAACCTCGTGCGCGGGCCGCTTGAAGCGCATATCTCCCGGTCAAATCCCATGCTGCTCTGCAACATCTTCATCGTCGGGGCTCAAACCAAGCCGCCGCATATTCGGGTACGCCGTTCCCCGCATCGCGGCATGAACAGGATGATCGACACTCATGCGCGATGATCGCAGCGCCGCGCCGGCTCACGATGCGTTCGATCCCGTCGAACAGATTGCCGGGCGCGACGACGCGGGCGTTTTGTTCGTCTGCGATCACGCGACGAATGCGCTGCCGCGATCCTACGGCACGCTGGGATTGGAGCCGGCCGATCTCGGCCGCCACATTGCCTATGACATCGGGGCGGCTTGGATCACACGGCGTCTTGCTGCGGCTTTTGAGGCGCCCGCGATTCTCTCGACATTCTCGCGTCTGCTCATCGATCCCAATCGCGGCGCCGACGATCCGACCTTGGTCCCGAAGCTCTCGGACCGCCGGATCATTCCCGGCAATGAAGCGGCCGATGACGTCGAGGTCGCGCGGCGCCGGGAGGCGTTCTGGTGGCCCTACCGGCGTGCGATCTCGGCGCGGATCGAAGCCATGCTGAAGTCTGGGCCGGTGCCCATCGTCATTTCGATTCATTCTTTCACGCCGTCCTGGCGCGGCGATGCACGGCCCTGGGAAGTCGGCATTTTGTGGGACAGCGATCCGCGCTTCGCGCTTCCCTTGATCGCAGCGCTCGCGGCCGATGGGCTGGTGACGGGCGATAACGAGCCCTATGACGGCGCGCTCATCGGCGACACGCTCGACGAGGAAGTGACCCGGCGCGGTCTTGCCGGGCTCCTGATCGAGACGCGTCAGGATCTCATCAATACGCAAGACAAGGCCGAAGCCTTGGCCGATCGGCTCGCCGGCGTATTGCGGCCGCTTCTGGCGCGGCCCGAGTTGCATCAAGTGACATTCTACCCGAGTCGCACGGGCCGATTCCAATCACGAGACCCAAGACAAGAATAGGTCAAGGCCCCGAGACGCTTTTGTGCGGATAGCGGGGATTGCCTCCGCTCTCACCTTGACCCGTCAGAGCGGAGCGCGCCAAGTGAAGGCCTATTTGAGTGATAGCGCATCCATGCGCGAAGCCCGGCCTGTGCGATCGCCGGGCGAGAGCGATTCAAACGAACCCAGGTAGTTCCATGCCAAGACAAGCCACTGCCCGAAAAGAACAAGAAGATATCGCCGAGACAGGCGTCGCGGCGCAGGAATTGAAGCAATTCGTCGAGCGGGTCGAACGGCTGGAAGAAGAGAAGAAGGCCATAGCCGACGACATCCGTGACGTCTTCGCGGAAATGAAGGGCCGCGGCTTCGACACCAAAGTAGTGCGGCAGATCATCCGGATCCGCAAACAGGATCATGCCGAGCGCAAGGAGATGGAGGCAATCCTCGATCTCTACATGACCGCTCTGAACATGACCTGATCTCGAAGAGTTGCCGTGGCAGCAGGTCAAAATCCCCATAATGTCCTGCTTTGGCACGCCATTCGTCCCCTCTTCAACCAAAGATTAACCATGTCTGCCTAACGCTGTCGGAAGCGCGTTGCTGGAAACGCGCGCGCCAGCGGGGGAGCCGTGCCGTTTCCGATTCCGAGCACAGATCTAAGGGCAGGCCTTAGACTCCTGGCAGCTGTATTCGGTTTCGCGGCGCTTGCTGGCTTGCCATCATGCGCATGGGGCCAGGCAGCCCAAGACGCACAAGGGCAAACCGGCGCCCGCGGCGACGCGGCCGGGCTGCGGCCAAGCCTGCGGAGCGATCCGCGTGCAACGGGCCTGCGCGGTACAACCAACGCGGCGGCTCCCGCTCTGCCGGGCGATGACGCGGCGCCTGCCCCGCCGGCCACTGGCGCGGCCGGTGATTCGTCGGATAGCACCAATTACGGGCGGCCAAGGCCAAAGCCGCCGAAACTCTTCACGCCCAAGTCGCCGCTCTATGCGCCCGATACGCGGGTCTCGCCGCCCTTGGCGCCGCTGATGCCCTATGCGACCGCGCCCGGCACCAAAAAGCGCAACAGAAATGCGCCGGCCAGTCCCGTCACGGGCGCGGATACGGCTGCCGCCACCGCGACGGAGGCCGGGGCGGAGCCCACGGGGCCGGTCACGCCGCCTCCGACCGTCTCGGTTCTCCCATGGACCCCGCCGCCGCTCCGGCCGAGGCTGGACGACAAGCCTTTCGATCCGCTCGGCGTCGATGTGGGCACGCTGCGGCTCTTGCCTTTCGTCGAATTGGGCACAGGCTATGATACCAACCCCAATCGGCTCTCGTCCGAGGTGAAGGGCTCGCCTTATGCGCGCGCCGCTGGCGGCCTCGATGTCAATTCGCAATGGGACACGCACAGCCTCACCGCGACGCTGCGCGGCGGCTATTCGGACTATTTTTCCTTTCATGAGGCGGATCGTCCGGATGCCCAGGCGAGGGCCATTGGCCGCGTCGACGTCACCCGCGACACGGCGCTCGGTCTCGAAACCCGCTTCGCGCTCGATACGCAGCAACCGGGCTCGCAGCAATTGGCCATCCCCGGAAGCACATTCATCGTTGGACGGCCCTTGATCGAGACCTTCGGCGCGACGCCCGGCATATCCCAGACCTTCGGCCGTGTGACGCTGCGCCTGCGCGGCACGTTCGACCGCTACCAATATCAGGACGCCACATTGTCGAACGGCTCGATCCTGGCGCTTTCCGAAAATGATTATAATGACATTGGCATCAACGGCCGCGCGTCCTACGAGCTGACGCCGGGTTTCATCCCCTATGTCGACGTGACCGGCGACGAGCGGCTCTATGATTCCTTGTTCGATTCGAGCGGTTTCATCCGCAGCTCAACGGGCATGGCAGGCAAAATCGGTACGACCTTCGACGTGACTCGCGATGTCCTCTCGGGCGACCTGGCAGCCGGCTATACCGAGCGCCATTACGACGATCCGCGCCTCACCAATGCCAAGGGACCGACCATCGACGGCAGCATCATCTGGAAGCCCTCGGCGCTGACGACGGCGACCTTGACCACCGCGACGGATTTCGTCGAAACGACGCTCGCCAATTCTTCGGCCGCCATCAGCCGGAGAGTCACCCTGCAATTGGCGCATAGCTTCTTCCGCAATTTCACTTTGACCGGAATAGGCACGTTCCAGGTCAATAATTATGTCGCCCAGCCCGTGAACGAGCATCTTTATACGGGATCGCTGCTGGCCGAATATAGTCTCACGCGGGATGTCGTGCTGCGCGCGACCTATCGGCATGAAAGATTCATCAGCTCGCAATTCGAATCCAACTACGTGGCCGATGTGTTTTTGCTCGGCGTGCGCTTGCAGCGGTAGGCTCTCGTCATGGCCGCGCATGTCCCGGCCATCCACGTCGAGACATTGCGACAACGCTTCCAAGGATGGTGCAGCATCTTTGCGTGGATGCCCGTGACAAGCACGGGCATGACGCGGTGGAAGTGGGGCCGCTCATTCCATCGCTCGCGCGCTAAACCGGACAGCCGTGACACAAGCCCACGCATGACATCGCGGCAGTTTCCTCAGAACGCACCGACGATCTTGCGAAGCTCGTTCTGAAAGCCGCCGGCAAGCGCGGGATCGGCCAAAGCGAAGGCGACATTCGCAGCCAGAAATCCGAGCTTCGAACCGCAGTCGAAGGTGCGCCCATCGAAACGCACGCCATGGAAACTTTGCGCCTTGGCGAGTTCGATCATGCTGTCGGTGAGCTGGATCTCGCCGCCGGCACCCTGCTTGCCTTTGCTCAAAAGATCGAAGATTTCCGGCCCGAGAATATAGCGGCCCGAAATGATGAGATTGGACGGCGCGGTTCCCTTCGGCGGCTTCTCGACCATGCCGGTAATCTCGAACGTGTCGCCGAAATCCTTGCCGAGCGAGACGATGCCATATTGATCGGTCTCTTCCTTCGGCACTTCCTCGACGGCGATAATATTGCCGCCATAGGAATTGTAAGCGTCCATACATTGCGACAGGCAGCGGTTCTTCTTCGGGCCGGTGCCCATCGTCACCATGTCGGGGAGCAAAACCGCGAAAGGTTCGTTGCCGACGATATCGCGCGCGCACCAGATGGCGTGACCGAGGCCGAGCGGCGCCTGCTGACGCGTGAAGCTTGTGGCGCCCGGCGGCGGCAGGGCCGACATCAGGAGCTCATATTCCTTGGCCTTGCCACGCTTTCTCAGCGTGTCCTCGAGTTCGTAGGCAATATCGAAATGGTCTTCGATGACGCCCTTATTGCGGCCGGTGACGAAGATGAAATGCTCGATTCCCGCCTCGCGCGCCTCCTCGACGACATGCTGCAACACCGGCCGGTCGACGACCGTCAGCATTTCCTTCGGCATGGCCTTGGTTGCGGGGAGAAACCTTGTGCCGAGACCGGCCACGGGGAAGACGGCTTTGCGAATATGTTTGCTCATGTCCGGATCTTCAAAACCACTCGTGTGAGGACATTAGGATGATGCGTGGGCCGAGGCGTAAAGACGATGCGCTTAGCCCGAACCGCGATGGCTGTCTTTGACGGAGCTCAACTGTAAGTTTTTGTTCCTCCATAAGTTCCGCGATTAGACCACGATGATTCCGGATCGCATCGGTCCCAAATCATGAAACATGATCGATTTCATAAGTGTAGAGCGGGATAGCGCAGATAAGTTTACGCAATCTGCGTAAACGGGATTGCGCCGCAAAACCGCTCCCACTTTTCGTCATCCCTCCCTAACGGTGCGCCAGCATTAAATCGTCATGCTTTGTGAAGCCCAGCGCGCTCAGATGCAAGAGCCCCGGTCACGCTGGCGCGGTACCCACGGCCCGTCAGACACAAAAAAAGCCCCGCGCGCGAGCGGGGCTTTTCATGTGATGGGCTAGCCGAAAAGCCTTCAACTTTTCGGGACTACGCTTTTTTACCGCATGATCATATCCGAAAAAGTCTGCAACTTTTCAGGGTCATGCTTAGTCGTTGCGCGAGCCGG
>JAATEW010000342.1 GCA_015655535.1 Hyphomicrobiales bacterium
CTGTGGAGAGAGCTGCGATTTGCGCATTCGACAACGACGAAATAATGGAGGTCACAGTTTAACTCCTCACCAGCGGCTTGTGGCGTGACGGATAACGTCATGGACGGTGTGGTTGCGTTTATGGACGTTGAAGCTGGTCCGGAACCGGCTCCAAAAGGCCATACACGCGGTGCTAATGCGTGCCAGACACCGTCGCGCCATACATGCCCGCTGGAGAGATCGTGTGATCTTCCAAGGTCATCGGCAGTAGATCATCTACCCCGATCTGTCGCGAATGCGCGGTCAACCTAGAGTCGACCTCACGCTGTTAGTTTCCCGCGATCTCTTTAATAAATCGTAAATTATCCGTCTTTTCGAGGGGATGCCCTGCGGCGCCCCAGCTTCGGACCAGCTCCGTTTGAAAAATTCAGCCTGAGCCGAGTCGAAGAGACTCCCGGGCAAGCTTCGTCGCGCCCGATAAGCCGGCGAAAGAGCGGATTGGTATGGCCAGATCTCAAGCAACGGCGCGCCTGCGAAAGATCGCGCCAGCCGACAAGCTTTTCGCAAAGGCGATCGATCATCATAAGGCCGGACGCCTGCGAGACGCCGAGAAGCTCTATCGGCAGATCTGCGAGCTGCAACCGGCCTATGCCGAGAGCTGGTCCAATCTTGGATTGACGCTGCTCGCGCGCGGCGTTCCCGACGAAGCCGCCGCCGCCTGCCGCCGCGCCATTTCAATCAACCCTCGCTACGCCGACGCCTATCTCAATCTTGCCGCTGCCCTGCAAATGTCCCAGGCGTTCGACGAGACGGCGGACGTCTATCGCCAAGTCATCCCATTGCTGCCTGCCCGCGCCGATCTATGGAACAATTTCGGCGTGATCCTCACGATAACGGGGCGGTTGGCGCAATCGGTTCTCGCATTTCGGGAGGCGATCGCCCTCAAACCCGATTCCGCCGAAGCCCATTTCAATATGGCGCGGGGCCTCGCGACATTGGGATGGACCGATGAAGCGATCAAAACCTATCGGCAGGTGCTCGCACTGGAGCCGAATCACGCGGCAGCTTCTTCCAACCTCGGGACTTTGCTCGCCGCCGCCGGACATTTCGCCGAAGCCGCTGCGATGAGCCTGCGCGCCGCGGCTTTGGCGCCCGACAACGCGGAGGTTTTTTGCAACCTCGGTGTCGTGATGCAAAGACAGGGAAGGGTCGCCGAGGCCGTCGCAGCCTATGAGAAAGCGCTCGCCATCAAGCCCGACTATGCCGCGGCGCTCGGCAATCTGGCGGCCGGGCTGCAGGAGCAATTCAAGTTCGACGAAGCGGCTTCCGCCTTGAAGCAGGCGATCGCGATCAAGCCCGACTTCGACACCGCCATGGTCGAACTCATTAAGATAAGGCGGCATATTTGCGACTGGAGCGAGTATGACGCGGATCACCATAAGCTGATCGACTTCATCGCGCAGAAGAAAGACGCCATCTTCATGCTGCTGTTGATGAGCTTTCCATCGACACCGGCGCAGCAGCGAGACTGCGCACGGCTGGCGATGAAACGCCTCAACGAAAGCGGCGCGCGTCTCGGCCCCGCGACCGAAGCGAGGCTCGAGGCCAAATCTTCGGGAAAGATCCGGGTCGGTTATCTCTCCACGGATTTTCGCGATCATCCCGTCGGCCGCCTCCTCCCGGAGCTATTCGCCCGGCACGATCGCGACAAGATCAACGTCATCGGCTATGCGCTCGGCGTCGAAGACGCAGGCGTGTTGCGCGGCAGAATCCGGCAGGCCTGCGATTCCTTCGTCGATCTGCATCAAATGCCGGACCTTGAAGCAGCGCGCCGCATTCAAGCGGACGGAATAGACATCCTGGTCGATCTGACCGGCCCGACGATCGGGTCACGGCAAGAGATCCTGGCGCTCCGCCCGGCCCCCGTGCAGGTAAGCTTTCTCGGATGGCCGGGAAGCATGGGCGCCGATTTCATCGATTACGTGATCGCCGACCCATTTGTCGTGCCGCGCGAGCAGCACATGTTCTATACCGAGAAGGTCGTGCATCTGCCCGACTGCTACCAGCCGAGCGATCCGCAAAGGCCCGTGCCGAGCGCCATACCGACGCGAGCCGAATGCGGTCTTCCGGAAGATGCCTTCGTCTTCTGCAGTTTCAACAATCCGAACAAGATCACGCCGGAGATGTTCGATCTCTGGATGCGCTTGCTGCTGCGTGTCGAAAACAGCGTGCTCTGGCTCTACTGCAAGTCCAACCAGACGATCGAGAACCTGAACCTTCGGGCAAGGACCCATGGCGTTTCCGCCGACCGGATCATTTACGCACCGGTGGCGCAATATGACGCCTATCTCGGCCGTTTGCGTCAGGCGGACCTTTTTCTGGACAGCTATCCCTATAACGCAGGCGCGACCTGCAACGATGCGCTCTGGGTGGGCCTGCCTGTCCTCACCTGCGCGGGCGAAACCTATGTGAGCCGCATGGCCGGCAGTCTGCTCACGGCAGCGGGCCTGCCGGAATTGGTCACTTATTCGCTCGCCGACTATGAAGCGCTCGCCATCCGTCTGGCAACCGAGCCGGACCTGCTCGGCGATTTCAAGCACCGGCTCATCAGAGGTCGGGCCACCGCGCCTTTGTTCGATATGGGACGGTTCGCGGTCAATCTTGAACGCGCCTATCGCGAGATTCAGGACATCCGGCTTGCCGGCGAAGCGCCGCGATTCATCGCCGTCGAACCGGATGCGCCAGCCGCCAAATCAAACCGGAAAAACCGGCCCTCTCGATCGACGAAGCAGCGAGCCTCAGCCTGATGGCGATTTCAATCCAAGACGTCTATGACGCTTTTATCGGTTCGTTCAGGCTCGAAGTGAAGCTCCTCAAAGAGTTCTGCAATGTCAGGAATGTGGAATTCCAGCCGAAGGAAGGATCGGGATTGTTTATCCCCGCGCGGTTTGGGGAAGGACTGACGGAAGAAGTCCGTGCCTGCGTCGTACCGCTTGATTATGCGATCGCACCCTCGGCGATCGCCACGCATAGCTGGGACTATTTCGAAATCGAATTTGCGCGGCGCGTTGTTCCGCCCTCGCTGACAGGCTTCACGCTCATTGATGTCGGCGCGAACGTCGGCCTTTTCACCCGTCAGATGCTCGGGGCTTTCGAACAGATACAGGATGTCTTTTTATACGAGCCCGACCCCGAGAATTTCGCCTATATGATGCGCAATCTCCAAGCTTTTCCAAATCTGAAAAAGAACAATTATGGCTTGGGCCTGCGCGACGAAAAGCTTGAATTCTATCGCGACCGGACGAACTCCGGAAATTACTCGCTGAACAAGTCCGCTATGCCCCCGGACGACAGCTTCGATAAAACGACGATCGAAGTCAAAGCGGCCAAGGCCGCGTGCAAAAAATGGGCAGCCTCCGGCCTGCCGATTTTTTACAAGTCGGATACGCAAGGGCACGATGAAGCCATCGCGACATCGGCCGACCCGAAAATCTGGAAGTCGGTCTTCGCCGGCATTTTCGAACTTTGGCGGATCGAAAAGCCGGAATTTTCCCTGGAGACGTTCCGTGCGATTCTAGATCAGTTTCCGAACAAGATGTTTTTGCAGGAACCGGCCCACATGCTGACCACGGACGACGTGATCTCCTATATTCAGGGCCGCGACGGCCACTACCGGGATCTTGGTTTTTGGAAATAAGCGGGATGAGGAAAAATATGCGGCGGTTTTCCGCCCGGATCCTATCGCTTGTGCGCCGTCAGATGAACCAAGCGTAGGACGGACGGCGCTCTTGCGGAATGCAGAGAACCAATTCCGGCGATAGTGGAAACAGCGGTTCGAACGTATAGTTCATCTCGTCCATGACCTGTTTCGCGTTCCAACACCGCTCGACATCCGTCCAGACCTCGACCAGAATCACCGGGCGGCTGGCAGCGATGGTTTTCCGCGCGCCACGCAGCACCTGGATCTCGAACCCCGCGACATCGATCTTGAGCAGATCGACGTCGCTCATGCCGCGATCGTCCAGCGGTTCGACCGGAACCGTATAGCGATCGATGATCTTATGCGCGGCGGCGACCTCGGGCAAAAGCGAGTTCAAACCGCCTTCGTAGCTCAACACGTTCAGCACCGCCTCGCCACGCGCATCGCCGAGCGCGACATGTTCGCAGGCCACATGCGCGTAATCGTTCAAGGCGCGGTTGCGCGTGAGCCAGCCATATTGAAACTTCGACGGCTCGAAGGCGACGACCTTATCGAAGCCCGGCGCGAGGCCCATGGCGTAGAAGCCGATATGCGAGCCGACGTCGACAAAAGTGCGGCCGCGCCCTGCGAGCGTTCGGAGGAAATTGATCATCGGAAGCTCGGGGATTCCGGGAATCGGGTCCGGCACGTAAAGCAGACGCTTGAGCGGGATCCGCGCCCCCTGGCCGCCGCGATAATCGTGGACGGCGCCCAGGATCTCACGTCTTGGCGCCTGCAACCGCGCTTTGAGATCCGCTGTGGAGATGAAAAACGTGCCGATCTCGCCATCATCCACGCCGCAGAGCAGATGATAGCCGTCGCGTGACGGCTCCGCACCCATCGGAAAGATGACGCTGCCGGCAAATTGCCACCCGAAGCGATGCGCGCCGCTCTTATAAGGCGCCATCAAAAGCGGCTCGAACGTCATCGACACCGGCGCATAAGGCGCCTTCGCCGTGAATACACATGCGCCGACGCTGTAAAGGCGCCGGCTGCCGATGACCTGAGCCGCATGAAAAAACGTAATCAGATGATCGGCGTCATAGGGTACGGGCGGGGTCCCGCCCCGGATCGTTCCATCTTCCCAGGTGAGGCCGGGATTCCGATAGACGTTTTGCAGTTGCGGCATTTGCCTCGGTTCAACACTAAGCGTGATGACGTCCCAAGGTTCGTGCGAATAGATCAGCCCTACATGCGTGTCGTCGATCGCAAAGGGAATCCAGTTTTTCTCCCAATTCTCGTCCGCGTCCGCCGAACCGGCGCCCTGGATGGGACGCTTTGGAAGGCTGAACATGTTTTTCCATGTCCATTGGCCGCGATCGATCGCATATTCCGCCATGACGACGGACGAACCATTCGGCAGACCCGAGGAATCGCGTTCGATCATCGCGAAAAAAATCAGAAGTCTTTCGCCGAGCCTGATGATCCGTGGATCAATGCCTTGGGCAAGAAGAAGGACCGGTGTCCCCGCCGGCTGCAGATCGGCATCGACACGAACGGCCCAGATCGATCCTTGTCCCGGCTGCGGCGGCGTCGCGTAGCGGCAAAAAACAACCCAGGCTTCGTTTGGCCCAAGGCGGACTAGGCTCGGATTCATGTCGAGAAACCGGCCAGGATCGAAGGACGGCCGAAGCTTGAAAGCGGCGTCGCGATTCAGCGGCCTCAGCCAGCCGGAGACAGGCTCCGCAACCGGAAGTTTCTTGCTTGAAGCCAGGGGCCGGCTCAGCCGGGCAGTAGACGAACGGGCCATCGATGATCCAGCCGAATCACTTTGTGCCACGCTACGATAGGGGCAATTTCGTTTCCAGCCGTCTCACCTGCGAAAGCACAATTTTGCTTTCGATGAGATCCGCATTCCGGCGATGAGTAGAGAGCGATTCTGAATCAGTTCGTTTGCGTCGGAGATGGGAACGTGCGTCCGATCTCGTTTCGCAGCATCCCCGGCCCACGCGCCTTGCTGGCGGCGCGCATCTCGCGAAACACGACGAGCCGGCGGTCTCTCTCGTCCCAGAGAACCATGCGTATGGATTTAATGCTCTGCCACAAAGTCAGGCGTCCGATGGCCGCGAGCTGCGGGTGATCGCGCAGCACCTGCTGGAGCCGGTAATAGGGAATCCGGCTGCAAAGATGATGCACATGATGCACGCCTATATTGGCGGTGAACCAGCGCAGCACGACCGGCAAGGCGTAATGCGAGCTGCCGTAAAGCGCCGCTTCGTGAAAACTCCAAGAGCCTTCGCGCGCCCAGAACGTATCCTCGAACTGATGCTGAACATAGAACAGCCAGACGCCGATCAGGCCCGCGAGAAGCGTGATCGGCATTTGCACGAGCAGAAAGGGACCGACGCCGACGAGCCACATCATAATGGCGACCAGCGCGGCGATTGCCGCGTTCGTTCCCATCGTGCTCGGCCAGTCTCCGGCTCCCAGCGGCAGGCGTTGCCGCAGGACGAACAAATAGATGGGCCCGATGCCGAACATCACGACAGGATGCCGGTAGAGGCGATAGAGAAGCCGGCGCCAACGCGAGAGCGCTTGAAACTCGCGCACCGTCCGCATGTCGACATCGCCGGTTCCGCGCCGGTCGAGGTTGCCGGAGGTCGCGTGGTGCTCCGCATGGTTGCGGCGCCAGCAATCGTAAGGCGTCAGCGTCAGCACGCCGATGACGCGCCCGACCCAATCATTGGCAAGGCGATGGCGGAAGAACGAGGTGTGGCCGCAATCATGCTGGATCATGAAGAGGCGCACGAGGAAACCCGCCGCCGGTATGGCGAGGAGAAGACACAGCCAATAATGGCCCGTGTGGAGCGTTGCCCACATCAAAACCCAAATGAGGACGAGCGGCAGCGCGGTGATCGCGAGTTCGAAAATGCTGCGCACGTAAGTCGGCTCACGATAGCAGGCAAGTATGCCCGCCCATCGGCGCGCCTCGCGCGCGCGGGCGCCAGGCTTTATCATCACGGCCAAATTTCGTTTCTGCATTGAAGACGGCAAACCCAAAGCGGCGCTCTCTATCACGTGGGATCATGCGGGAATAATAAAAGCCCCGCGACCTTTTCAGGTGCAGGGCTCGTTTCAGGCGTGGGCTTGTCGCCAAACGCCGCGTTGGCATGATGCTAACACCGCCGCGATCTCAGCCGCCAGTTCATCCGTGGTCGGCTTTATTGAGAACGAGACGATGTCGCGTGACAGCGGTTTGCGAGAACGCGAAACCGCCGTCAATTCAATCAGGCCAGAACCTTGAGATTGTCGGCTGTCATCTTGCCGCTCTTGCGGTCGGAGACGAGTTCGAAGTCGACCTTCTGACCTTCATGCAGATTGTTGAGGCCCGAGCGCTCCACGGCGCTGATATGAACGAAGGCATCCTTGCCGCCGTCATCCGGCTCGATGAAGCCGAAACCTTTTTCTGCGTTAAACCATTTCACAGTTCCCGTAGACAATGGGAAACCCTTTCACGAACATAAGTCTTGCTCGCCCGCGAAGCCGCAGGCCGTCGAAATCGCATTTTCAGGCTGGGGAATTGCTGGCTCGCCGCGCGACCGTGTCTAACGCAAAGCCAAATCATCTAACCGTCTATCGACATTCTCTATATGGCGTATCGCCACCATATTGCAAGCAGGACGGTGACGAATTCATAGGCGCCTTGCCCTGCCCGGCGTTCGCGGATAGGTTTTTTAACCATGCACGAGACGTGAAGACGTTGTTCCAAAATGGATGAACGATATTTCCAGCCGGTTCTTTTACAAAGCGAGGTCAGTGGCTTAACCATCTTGCGTAAAGGTGCGGATATAAAAACCATCACCTTGGTCAAGGTTGATCATATCGGCGATTTTTTTCTGGCCTATGACGCCTTCACGGCGATCCGCACGGCCTATCCTGCCGCCCATATCACGCTCGTCTGCGGACCATGGAACGAGGCTTTGGCGCGAGAGAGCCGCCTTTTCGACGATATCGTCACCATCAATTTCTTCGAGCAGCAATCGCAACCGACGGCCAATGGTCTCTCCGGTACCGACGCAGGCAAAGTCGGAAGGCTCACATCCGATGTCGCCATCGATCTGCGCGTCGATCCCGACACGCGTGTGATCCTCGACTCTATCGAGACCGATATCAGGATCGGATATGAAAGCGATTGTAACAGGCTTCCGCTCACCGTCTCGATGACGCGCCCGAACCTCGGCGCCACTGGCAATCTTGCCATCCACCAAAGCCTGATGATTCTGCAACTCGCGACGGCTTTCATTGAAATTTGCAAGGCGGGCAAAGCCAGGCTGCCATTCAAGGCGCCCCCCGCCGGCATAGATCTCTCATTCGCACGATCCAAAATTCTGGTCGCCATGAACACCTCTTCCGGCCGCGACATCAAGAACTGGCCGCTGGAGCGCTTTTGCGAATTGGCACGCTGGCTGGTGAAAGAGATGGATTGCTGCGTCGTCCTTGTCGGCGGAAAGGGCCAGATCGGCGATGCCGAGACGGTCATGGCCACCTGCGACGACAGCCGCGTGCGATCCTTTGTTGGCGACGTATCGCTTCCCCAAAGCCTCTCGGTCTTGGACTCCGCCGATCTTTTCATCGGCAATGACACGGGCCTCACGCATTACGCGGCGCAAAAGCACATCAAGACCGTGGCGATTTTCTCAGGCATCGATCCCATCGAAGTCTGGATGCCGCGCGGCCCTGCGACCTCCATCATAAAGGTCCCGGTGCCCTGCTCGCCCTGCCGCATCGGCGCTCTGTCGCAATGCCCCAACGATCACGCCTGCATCCGTCTCATCACTTATAGCTTTGTGAGACATGCGGTGCGCGACGCTTTGCTCGGCTGCGTCCCGAAGGACAGAACGCCAATCCAATAATCACGTCCGAGCTTTGGCCTTGCGCGCTTTATATTCGTCGCCAGCCATGATCTCATCGATGATCTCTTGCAGCGGGCGCCCTTGCACGAGTTGCACGCCAAACGATTTGTGCGCGGCCTCGTCGCAATCGCGGTCGAGCAATCCGCGATAGATCGTATCGAGATAGATTTTTATCTTTTCGCCATCCATCGGACCATGCGGCCGGCTTTCGATCGCAGATACGCGGGCGGCGAGATCGCGCAACGCGTCTTCCGTCTTCACGCTTTGCTGCCGCCATTCATTGACGAGCTTCACGGTCTTGTCGATGAAGGATTCGCAACTCTCGACTTGCGCCTTGATGGCTTGCAAAGAGTCCTCCGCCGTTCCTTTCGCGGGAGCGGCGAAGCGGTCAAAAATCTTTCCCAAAAATGTCTTTGAACTCGTCATATGCCCGTCCGCGATGACTTTCGTCATTTGACCGGCCTCAAGCGCGGCTGTCAATCAAGGCAGCGACACCGGCTCAATCGTTCGTGCCGTAAAAGGCCTCGCCGGTTTCGAGCTTGCCCATGGCGCCTTTGAGAAACTCGAAGCGGTTCGAGATCTCGGGCGGCTGCCCCGCTTTCGCCTCGCGCCGGCGCATGGCGATGATCGTATCGATATCGCTCTCGGCCGCGCCGCGTTGAATGAACATCAACTCGGCCGCGGCATTGAAGGCCGAGCCGTCGAATTCCGGCGCCATCGGCCTATAGCCGGGCTCGGCCTTATTTTGCGCGTCCACCCGCTCGGCCATGCGCCGCAAGGCGTCGATCACCTGTTCGCGCGTCACGACACCGTGTCTCAGCCAATTGGCGACGCAGAGGCTCGAAAGGCGCACAGCGGACCGATCCTCCATACGAATAACTCCCCGCGCATCCGGCACGCGCGAACAGCCGACACCGCGATCGATGCAACGCACCAGATAGGCAAGCGTCCTATGGCAATGCGCTTCAAGCTCCCGCATGATTTCGTCGGCGGATAGCGGCGCTTTATTCGCCGGTGTGCCGAGCTGCTCGACGAAACGGACGCGCATTGTGTCGGCCGTGAGCGCGGTGTGAATGTCCTTTTGCCGCTGCGAGACATCGATGCGATGATAGGCCATCGCATAGAGGCTCGCCGCGCGCGGCGACGGCATTGAGGCCGTGCTGGCGCCTTGGCGGAGGTCTTCGGCTTGTTCGGCCACGAGCCTTGCCAAATGTTCGGGCTCGGTCCATCGGCCTTTGGCGATCTGCGCCATGCCGCCGAGGCCGCAGGCGAGCGCCGTCTCGACATCGCCCGCCTCATAGGCCTTCATCCAAGGCGCCGCGAGAAGCGCCGCCGCGCCGCCGATGGGGCCTGCTTCCATGAATGTATCAACCTCATCTCGGGCGCGCTCGAAAGGCGACGTGCCGATCCAGGCGATCCGGTCGGCCACCGGATGAATGGAAGCCGCGAGATTGAGACTCGTGCGGCTCTCTTCATCGGTGAGACCAAGTTTTACCGTGTTCTTCGGAAGATCGAGCATGTCTTCGACGAGCGTGAAAATCTCGTCGAGACAAGCGGCCTCAGCCGGCCCGTGCAATTTCGGCACGATAATATAGATCGATCCGGCCTCGCTGTTGCGCGGCGGCTTGCTGCGGCGCGTGTCATGCAGACCGGCCAGCGCCGCGACGGCGATGTCGAGAAGCATTTCCGGAATGGGCGCGCCGTCCGCATCGCGGATGATATCGGTCAGCCGCTGCGGTCCCGTTACGCGCACCATCGCAAGGCTGCGTCCGGCAAAGAGCAGCGACGGACCGCCATTCGGCGCCTGATAGCGGTAATCGGCGGAAAACAGCCGGTCCGTGACCCGGCCGTTCTTCTTGAATTGGACGCGCAAACTGCCTTTGACCGTGGCAAGCCAATTTCGATAGAGATTGATCTTATCCGGCACATCGACGGCGACGACCGTATCTTCGAAATCGCAAATCGTGGTGAGGGCCGATTCCAAAATAATATCGGCAAGGCCGGCGCGATCCTCGCGCCCGACCGGATGTCTGCGATCGATCTTAAGTTCGATATGGAGACCCTTGTCGCGCAGCAGGATCGAAGACAGGCCTTCGCCTCTGCCCTGGTAGGCGGCGAATTGCTCTGGATCTTTCAGACCGGTTCGCTCGCCTCCGTCGATAGCCGCCATAAGGGCGCCATTCACGACGACATAGGCGGTCACCGTGCGATGGCTGCCGCTGGCGAGCGGCACGACCTCGTCGAGAAAATCACGGCCGCGTTCGATCACAAGCGCGCCGCGGACTTTGTTATAGCTTTGCCCGCGCTCCGCGCCGCCATCCTCGGGGATGACATCGGACGTATAAAGCGCGTCGTAAAGGCTCGACCAGCGCGCGCTTATGGCCCGCGTCAGATAACGCGGATTGGAGCATGGCACGGTGAACTGCGGCGCGGCTATACGCGCGACGGCTTCATCCACATTCGCGGTCCGGATGGAAAATGGGGCCGGCGCTTCGACGAGATAGCCGATCGCGCGCAAATGCGCTTCATAGGCCGTGGCGTCGAAGGGCTCGCTCCCGTGGGCGCGATGATAAGCGTCGATCTCGGCTTGCAGGCGGGCGCGTTCCTGCAGAAGTGCGCGCAGGCGCGGCCCATAGTCCGCGACGATCCGTGCCAAACCCGTCCAGAATTGATGCGCGCCGACGCCGGTTCCAGCCAGAACCTCGAAGCTCATGAAGTCGTAGAGATCGCCCGCGATGCTCAATCCATCGATTTCTTTGTTCGGCATGATCTTCTCGTCCTCGAGCATGATCCCGAAAAGTTGCAGACTTTTCGAAGAAGATCATGCTCCAGATTTTTAATGTAGAGCCGATTCACCCGTTGCGCGGATCGCAATCGGGATCGGCTCTAGTGCAACAGGTCCGTCCGACCCGAAGCAAAGAGCGCGAGCAAGATCGCTTTACAGGAAACCGGAACGGCGGGTGTTGGCTTTCGGGCCATGATCTAACAGTGCCGGTGCGCAGCCGCAAGCATCGTGAAAATAGCTCATTTTTTCGGGCGTAGGAATGTTAATCCTAGGTCGGAATCAATCATCGCGATCAGAGGATCGTCATTGCGAGCGAAGTAATCCAAGAGACCGTTCAATCGGCTGGCATGGATTGCTTCGTCGCTCTGCTCCTCGCAATGACGGCAAGTTTTCGGGATCATGAGCTTTCTATCCGACGCGCGATCTTATCCGAAAAGTCGAGCCAACTTTTCGGGATCACGCGTTACTCCGCCGCCTGCTTGACCGGCTTGGTGCCGCCCTCGGTTTTGGCTTCGACCAGCCGCAAATGATCGGCCACCGTGCGATCCGCATAGGCCATGGCGAAAGCGGCCAGTGCCGCGTCGAGCGCTTCGCTTTTGCCCGCATAACCGGCGATCATCGCCGGATCGCCGGTGCGCGCATGGGCGCGCGCCAAAGTGCGGCCGCAGATCCGCACATAATCGGCGAGCGCGTCGCCTTCGACAAGCTCGCTGACGGAGCCCAAACGGCGGTTCTTGAGCCGGCGGATATAGAATTGCCGATGGGTTTTTGGATCTTCCGTCCAGCCGAGGAAAAGATCGCTCGCCGCCTGCATCATTCTCTGACCAACGACGACGCGTTCGCCCTGATGACCGGGCCAGGCGAGATCCGGCGACAGCCGCTCAAGCGCCGAATGAAGCGCTTCCTTGACCTGCAAAAACATAGGCTCGCCGTCGCCGCTCACGAAAAGACCGATGGCGCAAAAGGTCCCGACGCTGCCGACGCCAACCACTTTGAAGGCGAGATCCTTCAGCTCGTAACGATCGTAGAGCACGGCGCGTTCGGGCGCGAGCCTCTGCCGGTAGACGTCGAAGACGGCTTTGGTATCCAATTCGTCTTGCGCGTCTACGTCCGGATCGAGGTGATAGATCAGCGGCGGCTTGTCCTTGATCCTCCCGTCCTTGGCGAGATGCGGAAAATTGTCGTCCTCGTCCTCGGTACCGCGCACCCTGGCCACGATGTTCGAGAGATGCTTGCGCAACAGGCGGTCCTTGATATGTTCGATCTCGTCTTCAAGCGCGATCTGGCTGTGCCAGATTTCGAGCGGCGACAGGGCCGCGAGCTTGAACATATGCCGCCGATAGGACTCGACCGCCGCGGCTGCGAGCGCTTGCGCGGTCTTCTTCGAGGCACGCGATGCCAATGCCGCGACGGCGGCGCTGGCCGCGAGCCGCTTCAGATCGACGGTGAAATCGACGCCGGGCAAGGTCTCGTCAAAATCGTTGATGTCGAAGAGGATGTTTTCTTCGGGCGTGACGAAGGCGCCGAAATTCATGACATGGCAGTCGCCGCAAGCCTGGACGGGTATGCCCACCTTCGGCTCCTGCGCGAGATCGAAAGCCATGACGGCCGCCGCGCCGCGCAGAAAGGCGAAGGGGTTTTCCATCATGCGGGCATAGCGTACGGGCAAAAGTTTAGCCACGCGGAAAGGATCGCTTTCGGCCAGGATCGCAATCGGATCGCGTTCGGCATTGCTTTGAAGGTCGGCGAGCGATTCGCGCGGCGTTTCATGGCGCAAGGCCTTGCCCTTCTTGAAGCGTTCAGCGCGCGACAGCAATTCCTCGGTCATGAACACCTCCTATACGTTGGACATCAAAGCATATCATCAAATTCGGAAATTCGGACAGCCGCAAGGCGTGAATCAGGTGGTATCGGGCCTCAACAGCTAGAGCAGCGCCTTGTTTCGGAATCGTCCTCCGGCACGATGCTTTACGGGCAATAGCGATGTTTCGAACGGGCGGCTGTATCACATGGAATTATTTTAGAAGCCCCGAGTTCTTTTCCCAGATCCGCATCCTCGGCTGCGATGAAATCCCGCGCGGGCAAATGAATGAAAAGCTTGGTTTCAGCAGCAATAACGTTATATTTCAAGTGTATAGCATTTAACTGTGTCAGCGATTTAGAATCAGGAGAAAAACATGAAAATTTCCGGGCGCAACTTTATTGCGGGCAAAATCACCGA
>JAATEW010000170.1 GCA_015655535.1 Hyphomicrobiales bacterium
ACGGTGAAACTCGCCTGTCCTTCGATGAGGGTCAGCCTGCGCTCCGTATTGCTGAAAAAAGCGGAAAGGGCCGTGCCGGCGTTGAGAAAGACGGATGATCCGTCGGCAAGTTCAATTGTGCGCCGCTCGCCTATGCCGGTTGCATAATCGGCGAAAAAGCGTGGCCCAACGAGGCCGGTTTTCAGCGCGGCCCATCCCGCGAAAGCCAGCGTGCCGCCGCCGAGCAGGGTTCTGCGTGTCAGCTTCGCGCGTTTTTCCTTGCGCTCTTTTGCTATTGTCTCATCGCCGACGAGCCCGACTCCATGCCAGATCAGTTCGGCTTCTTTTGCCGCGGCTTCATGCGCTTCGCTTTTACCGCGCCATTTGGCGAAGGCCTCTTCGTCGGCTTTCGTCGCCTGGCCGGACTTGAGCTTGACGAGCCAGTCGATGGCATCATTGCTCAGGGCAAGATCGATTTTCTTTAGTTCCTCTCGGTCCATCGCCCAGCACTCGTTGATCCCGGCCGCTTTACTAACCGGCTTCAGCCGGTTCGTCAGCTACTCCTATCAAGGACGAAACGAGGAATTCAAAACAACACAGGCTTCAGAGAATTTTCACGCAGGGCTCACGCCAGGTTGAAAAAATGATCGCGGCAATGGCGCATGGCCTGGACGAGATAGCGCGTGATCATGTTTTCCGAGACGCCGAGCCGTTCTGCGATCGCACGGTGGGAAAGGCCTTCGCACCGGGAGAGCAGCAAGGCGACACGTGGCTTGGCCGGCAATTTTGCAAGCGCCAGGACCAGGAACCGCAATTGGTCGCGATCGATCGCGAAAGTCTCGGGCGAAGGCGTCGCATCCGCGACGGCCTTGAGCAGATCCTCGTCACCGACATAACGTTTTTCCCGCCGCGCCATATCGATCGCGACATTGCCCGCGACGCGTAATATGAAAGCTTGCCGGTCGCGGATGGGCGAGGAGGCTTCCTTCATGCCGGCCAGGCGAAGCCAGGTTTCCTGCAAGGCGTCTTCGGCCAATTCATGCGAGCCGAGACGTTTCTTTAGCTGAGTGCGCAGAACCTTCCATTGACGAAGATAGACCGACATGAGGTCGGCGCGCTCATCACTTGTCGTCGTCGTCGAACTCATAGGCGCTACGCAAACTCGAGAAGCCGGTTGGCTGTTCATTCACAAACGGATAACCGGGGAATCTAGTAGGCATGAGCACAAAGCCCCGCAACGTCAATGATTTAGAGCGCTTCTAAGCAGGCCCTCCGGTCCCAATGACATCGTTTCTGCTTTAGCCTTAAACATCGGATTCCCTTGCACTTGCAGCTTAGGGGAGACTCTGGCCGATACGCGTCGCGGCCTTGATTTTCTCAAAGTCTGTCACATAGCTGCAACGCATAACAGCGTCAGGATCTTTGCACCAGCCGATGCGCTTCGATCGGGCCGCTCGTCGTCAGTGAAGGCAGCGTCAGCCTCAGAAATTCATTGTCGTCGAGAGCAGGAAAGTCCGCGGCGCGCCGCGGTAAAGCGAGGATGACAACCGGTAGCTCTTGTCGAAGACATTCTGAACGTCGAACCTGATAATAACCGGTTTGTTAAAGAGCCTGCCATAGCTTTGTGTTGATCCGGCACCGGGTGAAGGATCACCGCATGCTGTCTTCAAAGCACGGTCGTTGGAAATGACGGATGCGTAGGCGGAGAAAGACTGACCGCTCCGTCTCTATGGACAGTGAACAGGCGTTTCAAACCATCACGCCGGCCGAGATTTAGAACAAATATAGATTATTGTGTTTGCACCGGAATCGCCGATCGTTTACGCCTTGAAGACGAAAGATGTCTTTGGCCGCGTGGGACTTTGCGGCCTCATCAATGCGTGTTGCGTATGTGGGATCTGGCAACTCTCTTTCAGAGCTACGGTAGCGACATCACGCGCAATCTGCGCCGCCGTGGCTTGTCGCAGGAAGCCGCAGCGGATATCGCACAAGAAACCTTTTTGCGTGTTTTGACGCTGCGTGCGGGGACGGGCACGGAGGGTCAGTTCGTCGCGGACAATCCGCGCGGCTATCTGCGCCGGGTGGCGCGCAATCTGTTCATCGATCTCAAGCGCCGGGAGCGCCATTCGCCTTTTATAGACACGCCTGCCGAGTCCCTCGACGCTGTCGGCGACCAAAGGCCGTCGCAAGAGCAGGCGTTGGCGGATCGGCAAAAGCTGGCGGCCGTCGCTGCGGCGCTCGATATGCTTCCTGAACGCACGCGTCGCGCCTTTGAAATGCATAGGCTCGGTGGCCGCACGATCGCCGAGGTCGCGGTCGAACTCGGCCTGTCGACATCCCGGACGGGCGCCTTGATCAAGGAAGCCTATAACCACATCCGCAGCCAGGTGCGCGGCGAATCGGACTGAGTTCGACGCTTTCCAGGAAATTCCCACCCTCCGTTCGTCCTAAATATGATAGAGGCGCCCCGCCGGCTCAATGGGCGGTGGCATCTGGGATCGGGAACGGGATGGGACCTTCTTCGCAAGGGGATGACAGACTCTGGGACGAGGCGCTCGATCTCGTTATTCGTCTGCAGAACGACCCTTACAACCCCGTGACCCTCCAGATCGTCGACGCATGGCGCCGCCGCAGTCCGGCGCATGAAGAGGCCTGGAATGAGGCCACCGAAATTCACGGGCTGAGCGGTCATGTTCTGCAAGCGCGTTCGCAAGAGCAGCGAAGACGTGAAAGCCATATCTCACGGCGTCTGATCCTGTCGGGTAGCGCGGCGGCCGCGGCAGGAATCGCTTTTCTCGCGGCGCCGTCGCTCCTTCTGCAGGTAATGGCCGATCACATCACAAGCACCGGCGAGATCCGGCGGATCGCTCTCCCTGATTGAAGCGTCGTGACGCTCGGTCCCGACAGCGCGATCAGGCTTGGGTTCACGGCTGGCCGCCGCGATATCGAACTTCTGGCTGGAATGGGATTTTTTGATGTGATCCCCGATCCGGCACGGCCTTTTCGCGTGACGGCGGAGAAGCTCGAGGCGACGGCGTTCGGGACGGCGTTTGAAGTCAGCAGCGATGCGAGTTGTCTCACGGTCTCTGTCGATCACGGCCTTGTGGGCGTCGAGGTGCCGGATGCGCCGCCTCAGGACCGGCTTGGCGCAAGCGAATGGCTCACATTCGACGAAGGCACGGCGCGGATCGAACGCGGCCGGAAAGAACCAAACCAGATCGCAGCCTGGCGCAACAATTTGATCTTCGCGGAACGCGAGACGATCGCTTCCCTCATTGCGCGGATCGCGCGCTGGAGGCCTGGCCGCGTGATCATGGCGGACCCATCCTTCGGTGCGGAACGCGTCAGCGGTGTCTTCGATCTTACAAAGCCAATGGCGGCGCTCGAAGCCGTAGTCACGCCTTATGGTGGTACGGTCCGGACACTATCACCCTATCTCACTGTGATCTCGCGGTTTTAAAAATCACCAAAAATCCGCAGGAAATTTTCGCCGCGCTTACGTCCTGGATAGGGAGGGGCGCAAGCGTTGAAGCGACGTCGGCTCTCCCTGGAATGTATATAAAAAGGGCGGGGTGATGAGACTGCAGAAAGATGCGTATAACAATGTCGCAAGGAATGGAAGGGCGCGCGTAGCCTGTCTTCTCGCAACGGCATCCCTGATCGCATTAGCCATGGCGCCAAGGGCTTCCGTCGCGCAATCGCCAACTGCTGCCGCGCAACAATCCTTTTCGATTTCGTCCGGTCCCTTGTCGCAAGCGCTTGCCGCTTTCGGGCGGCAGACAGGATTGCAAGTGACCTATCTGCCCGAGACGGCGGGCGACAGGCAGTCGCCGGGAGTCTCGGGCACTCTGTCACCGCGTCAGGCTCTCGCGCGTCTTCTGAGCGGAACGAACCTCGCTTATCATTTTAGCAACGCGGCGACGGTAGTGATCGAGCGGGAGCCGTCGGGCGGAGGAGCGGCTATCAACGTACCCGGCGCCGTGACGCTTGAGACGATCGATGTCAATGGGCACGGCGAAACAGCTTGGGGCGTTGTCCAGGGCTATGTCGCGACAAGAAGCGCAACGGGCAGTAAAACCGACTCGCCCTTGATCGAGACACCCGCTGCCATTTCAGTTATCACGCGGGATCAGATTCAAGCGCAGGCAGCGCAACGCATCCCGCAAGCCGTACGCTATACTTCGGGCGTGAGAACAGATGTTGCCGGCGCCGATACGCGGTTCGACTACGTCTACGTGCGTGGATTCCTCGCCGATCTTTACCTGGACGGCATGAAGCTGTTTACGAACGGCTTTTCCACGTCAATCATCGAGCCATACAACCTTGAACGCATCGAAGTCCTGCACGGCCCTGCCTCCGTGCTTTATGGCCAGGCATCGCCCGGTGGTCTTGTGGATATGGTCAGTAAACGTCCAACTGAAGATCCATATCATGAGGTTTTCATATCGACCGGCAGCTATGGCCGCATCCAAGGCGGCGTCGATCTCAGCGGGCCGATCGACCAGAACAGGCAATGGCTTTATCGGCTCACCGCGTCGGGTTTCGATGTCGGTAGCCAAGTCAATTTCACGAGATATGACCGTGTTTCCATCGCGCCGGCTCTGACTTGGCGTCCGGATGGCGATACATCGGTTACGCTGCTCGGAACTTACCAGGACGATCCGAAAGCCGGCTTCTACAACCAACTGCCCTCGAAGGGATATGGAACGCTCTTTCCCCTGGCCAATGGCCAGTTCATCCCTACCAGCTTCTATCCCGGCGCCCCGAACCAAGACCGGATGAGCCGTGAACTGGCACAGGTCGGCTATCTGGCGGAACATCGTTTCAACAATGTCTGGATGGTCCGGCAAAATCTTCGCTACAGCGACGTCAATAGCAAGATCACGACGATCTACCCGACTGGTGCATCGACAATCGATCCCTATGGTTTGACGCGGGCTGGGTTCTTTGAAAATGATAGGCTGAATACCTTCGATCTCGACAGCCAGGTTGAGGCGAAATTCGGTCTCGGCCCTATCGCCAACACTGCATTGTTCGGTATTGACTATCAAACCGGGTCCTACGGCTATACGGCCGGCGGACCGCCGACGGACTTCACAGTTCCTACAATCAGCGTTGCCGCGCCAAACTACAGCCAGTTCATTCCGATGACTGCCACGTCGCAAAACAGCCAGAAATTCAACCAGGTCGGTCTTTACGGGCAGGACGAGATCAAGCTCGACCACTGGGTTGCCCTGCTTGGGCTCCGCTGGGATCATGCAGACTCAAACACACAAACGATAACGCTTGCGAACGGTACAACAACGACGACGCAACTTTCGAACGACGCCCTTACGAAGCGAGGAGCGCTTCTCTACAAGTTCGACAATGGCGTCGCCCCCTATATTCAATATACGGAGTCCTTCCAACCGCAGACCGGAACGGCCTTCGGCGGCGGCCCTTTTGTACCGACGAAGGGTCAGCAGGAGGAAGCTGGAATCAAGTATCAGCCAAACGACAAGTCACTGTTCTCCGTTGCGGCTTTCAATCTGGTGCAAGATAACGTGCTGGCCTCAGACTTGTCCCACCCCGGATTTAGCGTTCAGACTGGGCAGATTCGTTCGCGTGGCATCGAGACGGAAGCCAAGACCGAGATCGATCGCAGCCTCTCGCTGCTTACATCCTATACCTATCTCGATCAGGCGATCACCAAAAGCAATGTAGCCTATCAAACCGGCCGGCGCCCAGTCGGCATGCCGACACATTCTGCATCGGTTTGGACGGATTATACATTTCGCAGCGGCCCGTTTGATGGATTTGGGTTGTCGGGCGGCATCCGCTTTATTGGCGATACCGCTGGCAACATATCGGGTACGAGTGTCCTGAATGTTCCAGCCGTGACACTGTTCGACGCGGCCGTGCATTACGATTTTGCAGGGATCTCCCAGCAACTCAAGGGGCTTTCTCTACAGGTCAACGCGACAAACCTGTTCGACAAGACTTATGTCGGGTTATGCCAGGATGCCGGCTGCTATTATGGCTTACGCCGCCAGGTCATCGCGACACTACGCTACCGCTGGTGAGCGGCAGCGGGAAGTTTCGTCACACGCATTCGCCTTCCGTCATTTCCCCAATTCGACAACCCGCGCCAAGGCCTGCCCGAAGCCGTTCAGCGAGACATTGAAGGTCACCGCTTCGCCATTACCAAGGTTGAGCGAGGCAACGCTCAACGTCTTCGCGGTCTTCATCGCGTCGGTTGCGATGGTCGGAAAGGATACGGGCAAAAGGCATCCATCGGGCACGCAGGTGGAGAAGCGAACGCCTTGGCCGAGAGCCTTGTCGTCGAGCTTGAGAGTTGCACCAGCCTCTAACTTAAGGCCAAAGGGCATCAGGATTGTGCCGTCCGTCTTGCCGTCCTTAGGCGTGATCAGCTCGATCGCAAACATGCGCTGCCCGGTCTGACGGTTTCCTTGCGCCTGCGAGAGCACGCAGAGTTTCTGGCCGTTCTCGATGCGGCAGCGTACTGTCCAATCGCCGTAATCCTCGGTGATCGACGAGGCCCCATTGGGGAGCTGCGCAGCGGGCGCTGGTGTTGGCGCCGTGAGCGCCGGCGTGACGGCCTGGGCAACAGGTTTTGGTGCGGCAGGTTTCGGCGGCGGGGCTTTGACACGCGGCTTCGAAGTGGGCTGCGCCGTGCTGGGTTCGGGCGCCGCGGTCTCGGCTCGATCGGAAGCGGGAGTCTCTTGGGCGAAAGCGGGATTGCTCATCATCGCCATCGTGGCAACCAGGGCAAGACCGAAAAAACGCGGACGCATTATCATGTCGAAGCACTCGAAAATCATCAAAGCCTATCCTGTCTATGATCTCTCACCTGGGAGGTGAATGCGGCAAATCTCTCCAGCGGCCGAACCTTGTCCTGCTCCGAACCTATACCTGAGGCCCTTCGTGATGTGACAGGAACAACACAGCGCCCTCGCCACAGGTAAAGCGCTAGAGATGATTCTTCGATAGACAAAGCCCTCAGCCCGCCCAAACTTTCAAGGACATATCGATAAAGGATGGAAGTCCTTTGTAAAAGATGGCACTCTTCTTTAGAGGCATTATAATTTATTGGAATTGCAGGAGAATCATCGATCGTCTAGTTTGATCGAAGTAGCCGGAAGCGGCAGCCGCGTTTTTGGTTTTGTTCGAGCCACCTCAATGAAGACGATCAATCATTTGCTCGCGGACATGTTTCGTCTTCACCATCGCGAACTCGTGCGCTTTGCGACGCACCTGGTCGGCAACAGAGACAATGGCGAGGAGATCGCCCAGGACGCCTATATGCGCATCGCCGGGCGCGGCGCGCAGGCGGCGGCGATCACTTACCCGAAGGCCTATCTCTTCACCGCGGCGCGCAACGCGGCCATTGATTTCACGGCACGGCAACGGACCGAGTGGTCTTATCGCGTCGACGTCGAGGATCTTGGCGAACTTGCCTCCGGCGACAATCCTATGGCGACGGTTGAGCAGAGACAGCGCCTTGCACGTCTCGCCATCGCCTTGAACGAATTGCCGTCCAAGTGTCGGCAGACCTTCGTCTTGAACAAGATCGAGGGCTGGGGCCACCAGGATATTGCCAGAAAGCTCGGGATTTCGATCAGCATGGTCGAGAAGCATATGATGCGGGCCATGATCCATTGCCGCGACCGGTTCCGCGAGGAAGAGCTTTTCTAAATACGATTGAGGATTTGGGCTACCCATTCGGTCTATAGAGAAGAGCCCGCCGCTCCGCTTCTCTATGGATGCATGTGACCCAGGATTCGCCGCGAAATCCCCCTCCCTCGACAGAGGTCTCCGACGAGGCGTTGCGCTTCGTCGTGAAACTCCATTCCGGCGCGGCAACACTTGCCGACCGTAGGCAATTCCAAGCCTGGCGCGCGCAAAACCCTGAGCATGAGGCGGCGGCGCAGGAAGCCGAGGCGCTCTGGGGCGAGGCCTCGAATCTCCATCAGGATCCGGAAACCGGCACCGTCAGGCCGGGACGCCGTAAGCGCGGCCCATCTCGCCGGGCCGTTATCGCCAATGCGGTCGGTTTGGCGGCCGTGGGCGGCGGCCTCTGGGCAAGCGGCGCTTTGCGCGGCTGGACCTCGGATTACGTAACGGGCCTTGGCGAGACACGTGCGATCGATCTGCCGGACGGATCGCGGGTGACCTTGAATGCGCGCTCGGCGATCGATGTCGAGTTCACGCCGGCGGTGCGGCGCGTCAGTCTCGTCGAGGGTCAGGCCTTTTTCGAGGTCGCGCCGGATTTGGCGCGGCCCTTTGAGGTATCTATGCGCGACGTCAGGGTGACAGCCCTTGGAACGGCCTTCGACATCGATCGCAACATCGCCGATGGTGAAGCCTCCGTCGCGGTAACGCAGCATGCGGTTCTAGTGGCCGCGGCGGCGGGGGAGCCGGTGAAGCTCCTCGAAGGCCAGATGCTCGTGGTTGATCGCAACGGCCACCTCGGCGCCGTGAGACCGAGCAAAGTCTCGATCGTCGCGGCATGGCGTTCGGGACTTTATATTGCCGAAGACAGACGGCTCGCCGATGTCATCAAGGCGCTGCAGGCCTATCACACGGGCTGGATCGTCATCCAAGGTGACGAGATCGCCAATATGCGCATCAACGCCGTGCTCAATCTCAAAACGCCGGACGCGTCGCTCGATGCGCTCGCCGGCGGTCTACCGATCTCGGTACGGCATCTCTCGTCCTATCTGACAGTGATCTCGGGCTGAGTTTCCGCATATTTTTCGAAGGCGCATTGAGGAATTTTCGCTCGCCCCCGGTCTAACTTCATGAGGGACCGAAAGCGCAATCGCTTTATCTGCCCTCGGCAATGCGTGGGGGCAGGGCATCAAATGCGTGCTTGGAAGCGGTCAAATTTATTCAAGGCCTTTTTGGCGGCATCAACCGCGATCGTCTCCATCGCGCTTATGTCTTTTGCTGACGCGCAAGCCGCTCCGTCAGGCGCAAGTCAGCTGAATGCCATCGCCTATGATATCCCCGCGCAGCACCTCGCCTCGGCGCTCGCCGCCTTCGCGCAGAAGAGTGGTTTGAAGCTCGCCTATAGCGCATCTTTGTCGCAAGGCCGCATGGCGCCGGCGCTCACAGGCTCCTATACAAGTTCGCAGGCTTTGAGCCGGCTGCTCGGGGGCTCCGGCCTGACCTATCGCTTCAGCGGCCGAGCGTCTGTGACGATCGAGGCCGCGCAGAGGGGTGGAGGCGGCGGTGGCGCCGTCAATGTTCCGGGCGCGGTGACGCTCGACACGATCAATGTGCAGGGTTCCGGCAATCCACTTTCGACAATGACACCTATGCCGGCCTATGCAGGTGGTCAAGTCGCGACCGGCGGCACCGTCGGCATGCTCGGCAATCGCAGCGTGATGGACACCCCATTCAATCAGACGAACTATACCTCGCAGACGATTCAGGACCAGCAGGCGCGAACGATTTCGGATGTCCTTGCAAATGATCCGTCCGTAAGAGACTATCTTCCAGCCAATGGAGGAAATAATCAGTATTTCTTTCGTGGCTTTCCCGTAACCCAAACCGACTTCGCGCTGAGCGGCCTCTACGGTATTGCGCCATCGTTCTCTTCGTCCACGGACTATGTCGAACGGGTCGAGGTGCTCAAAGGTCCGAGCGTACTTCTGAATGGAATGCCGCCAGGCGGAGCGATCGGCGGCAGTGTCAACCTTGTTACGAAACGCGCGGGGGACGAGCCTCTCACGCAATTTACGACGAGCTATGTCTCACGCGGGCAAGCCGGAGAGCATGTCGATATCGACAGGCGCTTCGGCCAAGACAATATGTTCGGTGTCCGGATCAATGGAACATACAGAAATGGCGATACGCCTGTAGACCACAACAAGGACGAACTTGGTGACATCAATATTGGCTTGGATCTCCGGACGGACCGCGCCCGCCTTTCTGCTGATTTCGGTTATCAGAACGAAGTCGTGTGGGGTGCAACACGATACATCGCGGCGGCCTCAACCTTGCCATTCATACCACCTGCGCCTAACGCAAGCGTAAATCAGGTTCCGGCCTGGAATTACTTAAAGGACCGTGATTTATATGGGGTGGCCCAAGGTGAATTCGATATAACAGATCACATTACAGCTTATGGCGCTATCGGTGCTCATCAAAACGATAGTCCACAATATGGATATGTAGATCCGAAGATCAATAACTTGAACGGAAGTTTTACCACAGCTTCTATCTATAATAATGTTCGTCTTCAAAATGTCGCGGCCCAAGTCGGCGTACGCAGCACGTTTGACACAGGACCGATCAATCAGGCCATCGATTTCAACGCCTCTAGCTTGGATAGTATCGAGAGCGACGGCTATATTTCGGGCCCGACATACGCTGGAAACATATATGTTCCACAGATCAGTCTTGACCCGAATTTAACAAATCCTGGGTATCCAAAATACGACGACACTCGGTTATCAAGCCTCGGCATAAGCGACACGTTTTCCGCCTTTGACAAACGCGTTCAAGCCACGGTTGGCGTCCGTCGGCAGCAAATAGATGTTGATGTCTTCAGCACGACGACCGGGGCTTTGACGTCCAGCACGGATGAAGGCGTCTGGAGCCCGGCTTATGCCATCGTGGTCAAACCGCTCGAAAATGTGTCTGTTTATGCAAATTACATCCAAGGTCTTCAACCTGGAACAGTCGTTGGGGCTACATATGCGAATTTCGGCCAAACGCTTCCTCCATATGTCTCGAAACAAATCGAAACTGGCGTGAAGATCGATTGGGGAAAATTGACAACGACTTTCAGTGCGTTCCAGATCACGCAGCCAAATGCGTTCGCGAATACCGCAACGAACACGTACGAACAGGATGGGCAACAGCGCAACCGCGGACTGGAATTCAACACATTTGGCGAGTTGATGCCCGGCGTGCGCCTGCTCGGCGGCCTGACGCTCCTGGATGGACGGCAGACGGAAACTCAGAACGGAACGAACAACGGCAAAAAGGCAATCGGCGTTCCGGATTATCAGCTCAATCTCGGAGCTGAATGGGACACGCCGTTCCTGAAGGGCTTCACTGTAAATGGACGGATCATTTACACTGGAAGTGAATATCTCAATGCTACCAATACGTTGTCAATCCCAGATTGGACACGGATCGATCTTGGTGCGAGATATACCTTCGTCGGGCCTTGGAACAAGCCTGTCACGATCCGCTTAAACGTCGAAAATGCGCTCAACAAAAATTATTGGGCCAGCGCTGCCACGGGGTATTTAATCGTTGGCGCGCCAAGAACGTTTCTGCTGTCAACGACTATGAGTTTCTAAGCCCAAGCCTGGAACCGGGGCCGGCCAGATCTTGCTATCCGGGAATGAACGGCGGCCTGACTCCCTCGTTAGACACCGGCGTTTCACGCATTTTCTGCCTATTTTTCATCATTCTAAAAAATTTGCGCTTGAGGGTGGGAAAACGGCATTATGAAACGTCTTATTCATAAGAACGGCAAAATGGGTGGAGCCACGGGCCCCCGGATACAGAGAAGCTTTGTATTGTCTAAAGTTCCGGTGGCTTTAATGAGCGGAGAATTTCCAAGATCATTCCGAAAGGCGTCGAAGCGCGAACACGCGAAATACAAAAATGTTGCAACGTCCGGTAAGCCTGGAAACAGCTTCTGTACAGCGCATCGTCGGCTCGACTGCCAATGGCGATGCGGCGCTCATTAAGCTGGAGACGGAAACCCGGATCATCGATCTAATCATCCGCCGAAGCGACTTGCCGTCGATGTTGGCCGCCGTGATATATGCGCACCAGCTATGCCTGACGAAGAGCGCTACAAACGACGCGGTCACCTTCGCTCTCCCGACGGATGATATAGAGATCGAGTTGCTCACCGATGCCACCATCCTAATGATGGTCGCGTTACCTGGAGGGCAGAAGATCGCGTTTAAGGTGCTCAAAGACAGCGCGAATAACCTCCAACAGCGGCTTCAGCAGTTGGTTGGATCTTAGAAATCGCGTCTTTTTGTTTGTTTTTATATCATTCTAAAAAAATCCATGAGGGATGGGGAAACAAGCGGTCTGAAACGTCTTAATTTCATGGGAGCAGTTTTTGTCTCTTAAGAAGGGTGTCTGGAGCGGCGAGGGGCCAAAGCGGGGGATGAAACAGCCGGCTCTGATCCGCAAGGCTATTCGGCTCCTGCGCCCCTTTTGGCCGCTGGCCCTGATCGCGACGGGAACGGGCACGCTCAGCGGCCTTGCCACGACCTTCCTTCTCGCCACCATCAATCGTGGCCTTCACGCGGAAGGCGGTGCCGCCTGGTCTCTGCTCGCGAGTTTCGCCGGGCTTTGCATCCTGAGCGTCGGCGGTTCGGCCTTGGGCGGTGCGCTCAACAGCATCATGGGGCAGAAGCTGATCGCCTCCATGCGCAAGGATATTTCGGCGCGCATCCTGCGGGCGCCGGTCGCGGCGCTGGAAGCGTTCCGGGCGCACCGGCTCATGGCGACGCTGACGAATGATGTCGATACGGTGAGCGTCTTCACCTTCAATATGTCAGGCTATGTCGTTGCGCTTGCGGTTACGCTTGGAAGCTTCGGCTATCTCCTTTCTCTGTCTCCGGTGATCTTTCTTTTCGCGTTGGCCTCGCTCGGCCTCGGCGTGGCGATCAATATCGTGGCGAAGCGGGGATGGATCAAAGATTACGAGGGCGTGCGTGTTGCACAGGACGACCTGCACAAGCAATATCGCGCTATCACCGACGGCGCTAAAGAGCTGAAGATCAACCGCGACCGGCGCGCGCATGTCCATGGCGTTTTGCTAACTGGCGCGGCGGATCGCATCTCCGATCTGAAGAGCCGCGCGATGCGGCTCTTCTGGATCGCCGAGGCGGCAGGTTCGGCGATCTTCTTTTGCGTGGTCGGGCTTCTCATCGCGAGCCGCGCCTGGCTGGGCATCGATCTTGCCGAGATCGGCGGCGCCGTGATCGTGCTCCTTTATGTCCGTGGTCCGGTGGCCCAGCTTGCCGCTGCCTTGCCGCTCTTCGATCAGGCACGGGTCTCTTTTCAGCGCATCGCGGAACTCTCGGCCGAACTCGACCGGCACGAGCCAAATCTGCCGCTCACGACGGCCGGGCAGGCTGCTCAGGAGATCAGACGCATCGAGATGCGTGGCCTGACTTACGCTTTTACGGCGAAAGGCGACGCGAGCCCCTTCGTTCTTGGCCCGATCGATCTCACGATCGCCGCCGGCGAGCTGCTCTTCATCGTGGGCGAAAACGGCTCGGGCAAGACGACGCTCGTCAAGCTGCTGCTCGGTCTCTATGAGCCGAAGGAGGGTGCCCTTCTTCTCGACGGCAAAGCGGTCACGGCAGAGACGCGCGATGATTATCGCCAGCTGTTCACGATCGTTTTTGCCGATTATTATCTCTTTGACGATCTGATCTATGGCAGCGCGCTGCCGGAAGAAGCGCTGCCCTATCTCGAAAAGCTCGACATCGCGCATCGTGTCACTGTCAAGGACGGCCACTTCTCGACAACGGATCTTTCAACCGGCCAACGCAAGCGTCTTGCATTGGTGCATGCCTATCTGGAAAAGCGGCCCGTCATCGTGACCGACGAATGGGCGGCCGATCAGGACCCGGCGTTCCGGCGTCTTTTCTACATGGAGCTGCTGCCCGAGCTGAAGCGGCAAGGCAAGACGCTGATTGTCGTCAGTCATGACGACCGCTATTTCGACGCCGCCGACCGCATCATCCGGATGGAAAATGGCAGCATCATCGAGGATCGCAAGGTGACGCATCCGACCGTCATTTCGGCCGAATGATATTATAACAATATTTCAATAACATAGGTGTTCGCAGTTTCATCCTGTGCGGTGCGCCAATGACTTCAAAGACTTACAGATCAAATCTGCCCCTCCGCGCAATCCTGTATGGAATAATACGGAAACCCGCCGTGATGCTGGCGATCGACGGGTTGGCGAAGGTGCTCAATGGCTAGCGCGGCTTATCGCCAAGAGGGTCCCGGCCGTTCGTCAAGGCCTCGCGTTAAATCTTCCTCAGTGGAAATAGTCAACATCAATAGTGACAGTCAGTTCCCTCGGTGGGATGGGGAATGGGGCGGATGCACGAATGGTCTTAAGCGCGCTTTCGTCGAGCTGTGGCTGCCCGCTGCTCTTTGCAATCTTCAGAGTATCGGGTCGCAACCGGCCATCCATCATAACTGTGAAAGATACTTTAGGCACGCCCTTCAGAAGCGCTTTTTGGCTGCCTTTTGGATAGCTTAGGTTTTGGGCTATCTTGTCTGAAAGGTTCTTTTGAAAAGCTGCCATTTGTGTCTTTTCGCCGAATGCTTGCTTAATCTGCGCCTCATCTGCACCCTTCACATCGCGTTCGGAACCTGAACGATCGGCTTGTGCCGCGATCTTCTTCTGGGCCGTCTCGGTTGGAGCGGGCGGAGTTTCATCTGTTTTGGGGGGCGCAGGCTGGGAGTTCTTCTCAATTGCTGAAGGCTCTTCTTGCTCTTGTTCCGTCGGAGAAGCCATCGATTGGGGCGCGGCGGTGGCCTGTTGTTTGGGCGGTGGTGCTTCTCTCTCTTTCACCTCGTCTTCTTTTACCTGTCCCTTTGTTTCGTCGAGTATCTTTTCTTCCTGCTGACGATCCCCGACGTCACCGTCCATATCGAGAACTATTGTATCATGCTCGACCTTGGGCGACCAAAAAGCGGGAATGATAAATGGAAACGCTAAACTCGAATGTAGGCCGAGCGATAGGGCGAAGCCATGATAGATCGTTAATCGGGCTCTTGGCTTTGCTTTTTCTTCTGGCCTGGTCACCTGAAGATCCTATGTAATCTAATCGCCGCTACTTTTCGTTTGAACGGCTACTTTCGTAAACTTCAACCGTTTGAAGACATCGGCCATGTCGATCAAGCGGCGAGTTCGATGGCTTTGGACTTTTGTTTCTGATCCTTGACGTGCGACGCCTGAGGCAAGGTGATTGGTATGCCCGATGTGATGAAATTCGCTGTGGTAGGCAGGATGAACATGATGCCGAACAAGCCTAGATAGGGTGCATTCGAAGCCACGACGAGAAGATGCTAGGTCAGTTGAAGAGTCGATAAGTTCGTTTAAAACGTGAACCCGACCTGTATAAGACCTTTTGTATGTTTGTCGTAAACGGTCTTGTCATATTGCGCTATGGCATCTGTCCCAAAGGTATGAGCAAGATATGCCTTGACGAGGAAGAGCCGGGCAGGGGCGTACTCATAATTCCCATAATAGCTAAGGCCGACATCGTTCATTTGTGTGTAGCTTCTCTGCAGATTCTGATAGGAGGCATTTTCAAGCCAGACAGCTCCGGTATCGGTAAAGGCGCCGATCGAATGACGATAACCAAGGACATCCGGAAGGCCGTATTTTAACTCGGGCGTGACGACATAACCACTATCGCCCGCGAACCCCTCGTCAAAAGTCCGTACGCCGTTGAAGCCGGTCAGAGTCATTTGCTCGCTTCTGTCGAGATTGCCGGACAATGACTTTTGGCTTCTAAGGACCACAGAGAATGAGAGCTTGTCAGTGAGAGCAAGCATGGCATTGAAATTGAGGTTGATCTTCTCGTAATTTCCCAGGGAATTAACTCCGGCCAAATTGGCGGCCTTCTGGTCCGGATCTGGATAATTCGTGTATCCCGCGGTAATTGAGAATATTGCACTCGTCGTAAACGGCAGCCCCATGAGCTCGCCAAACGTATCGCGACGGAGGGCCGCTGTGCCCAAGTCGATCGTTCTTGTGTTGTACGAAACGCCGAGAGATTTATCATCCAGGGCTCTGTGGGTGAAGTTCGCCGAAATAAAAATGCTGTCCTCTCGTTGGCGTCTTAGCGCATAAGTCAAAGTTCC
Organism: Hyphomicrobiales bacterium; assembly: GCA_015655535.1. Classification (GTDB taxonomy): domain Bacteria; phylum Pseudomonadota; class Alphaproteobacteria; order Rhizobiales; family Beijerinckiaceae; genus Methyloferula. The sequence continues at coordinate 15,865 of JAATEW010000170.1, forward strand.
CCCGACTTCCTCGGCTAGGCCGGTCGGATCGATATCCTTGAAAACGCCGCCTATCCGATAGGTCGATCTCAAGGCAAAGACTTCTCCATTCAAGCCGTCATAACCAAGTGGAAAGGAATAGCCCACGCGTGTGCTCGAATTACGCGTTTGCGAGAGGAGTTCGAAAGCCGAGAGCCGGTCGCCAAATCCAAGCGGCGAATTCAGATTGACGTTCCCTGTCAGCCTGTCGCGTCCAAAGAAACCCGCACCAAAATTGTCTCCGAGAAGGTAACCGTCGATGCGGCGAGCCTCTGGGACGTTAAATACAAAGTCGGTCGTTTCCGGTTTTTTGCCGCTTTCGGTGTTGATCGCTGGCACTCCGGCACCCGGCAAATCTGCGACGAGCAGCATAGCGCGCTCGAGTTCATCTTTGTGGATGAGCGGCGATCCGGCCAGCGCGTGATCAATCACCTCTTTCAAATAATCCTCCCGCACGAGGGACGTATTATTGACTGTCACCGTCCCATATGTGCCCGGAATAAGCTTTAGACGCAGGGTGCCTTTCTCCGCGTCCTGAGCAGGAACATATGCTTTGGCAAGCAGATAACCTTCGTCGCGCAAAAGCCGGGTGATTTTGTCCGCTGCTTCGTAAATCTGGGCGAGCGTCAGCTTGCGGTTTTCGTAAGGTGACAAGATCTCGCGCAATTTATGTTCTTCGACGGGATTTGGACCTTCAAGTTCGAAATGGCTAATGAATATGGTCTCTTTGTCATGGAGCGTGAATTGCTGATCGACAAGTCGCGGCAACACGAGCACGGGGGTGGTGCGGGGCAGGCCGGGATGTCGGGCGGCCTCGGCCGATTGCAGAGCGGTGCCGGCGTCAGGTATGGCCCCAATCAGCGGTGCTTGCGGAACCTGCGCGAATGCGGAAGACGTCGCCGCTAACGTCGCCTGAATGCCGGCGTAGTATGCGATGATGACTCTGAACTGCATTTGCTCGGGCTCACTCTAGTGTGCGTGCAGGCTGCGAATGCAAGCCGGGTTCCGCTTTCGGACGATGACAACTATTGCGCTTTCTGCTCTTCCTTGGCTTTATCTTCCTTGGGGCCGTCATCCTTCGGTTGGATATCCTTCGATGTGTCGTTCTGAGGGGTGTCGCCCTTCGAGCTATCACCTTTGGACCCGTCATCCTTGGACGTGTCGTCCTTGATGTTCTTCTCCAGATCGTAATGTTGACCGTCGATCTCGATGCTGCGGATGGCGGCACCGAAGTTCGGGCGTTTCAGCTGCGGAGGGGTCAACGCGGTTTTATGACGGCGTTTGACCGGGTTTCCAATTGGAGCGGGCGGCGGGCCTGAGGGAGCTTCCTCGACCTTCAGGTTATCGTTGATATTCGCAGGCGCATTGGCGGACGTCGCCGGCGTCCCAGCCGTAGCGGAATCGGCCGCCTTCACGTCCGTTTTCGCCTGCTTTTCCACATCTCTGGTCACCACCGCATCGGCAGCTGGCGCGCCATTTTGTGCTGCCGTGTTATCATTGGAAGACGTGGTCTGTGTTTGATCGCCGTTGCTCGTATTCGAGCCGCTGGCATTGCCATCGCCGTTGCCAGGATTGGTATCTCCGGCGCCGCTATTGTTCGCAGAGCCTGCGTCGACACCGTTCACGGTGCCGTTTTGAACCGAAATGTCGGCATGGGTACTCGAACCGGTATAGGCGCTATTATTGACGGACCCCGTATTGACTCCGCCTATATTGCCGACATCGCCGCCGGTGCCAGATACGCTCCCGGTGGCGGTGGAGTCATCGACGTTTCCGCCCCGGAGGTTTGAGCCGAACAGGCCGCCGACCTCGCTGCCGCCTGTCACATTTCCGGAGGCACCGACATTGCCGACCTGGCCGGCGTTTTGTCCGACGAATCCGCCAGTCGTGTCGCCGCCGTTCACATTGCCGCTTTCGTTATTATAGACAAGGACACCGCCGCTATCATTCGCACCGGCGAATCCGCCTGTGTAACCGGCGCCATTTACGGTCCCGCTGGCAGAGGATGTGTATATGGTGCCGCTATTGTAGCCGACGAAGCCGCCGGTGTAATTTCCAGTGCCTTGCACATTTATCGAAGTGGTGGAATTGGAAATGGTCCCGCCCGCCGCATTGGTTCCGACAAAGCCGCCGGTATTGTCGATGCCGATGACGCTGCCGCTGCCGCTGGCCGTTGAGTTTGTGATGCTGCCGTTATTGGTGCCGACGAAACCGCCAGTCGACGTGTAGCCTATTTGGTTGACGCTTGTAACGCGGTCACGAATGACCGCGTTCGAGTTGGATATCTTGCCGGAGGTCCCGTTTATTCCAGCGAAGCCGCCGACGGAGTTGACGCCAATGACTTGGGTAAGCGTCGCGGACGATTGGTCGATGGTGCCGTTATTGTAGCCTACGAAGCCACCGACCGTACTGAACACGCCAGCGCTTACGTTCCCGCCCACGTAAGAGGAGGTTGTGATCGTGCCATTATTGATGCCTGCGAATCCGCCGATGCAACAAAAGAGCAACGCATCCTGGTCATGGGGCGGGGTTGAGTTGACCAAACCGACAGTTACATTACCCGTAGCCGTGGATGCGGTGATCAAGCCGGAGTTAACGCCGACGAATCCGCCGACGCCGCCGGTTATGAAATCCCAATCACCCCAGCTAAAACTGACATCGCCCGAGGCTTTGGAAGAGGTAATGAAGCCGCTATTCGTGCCAACGAGACCGCCGGTGCCGGGATCTTCCGCCGCGGTGACCGTGCCATAGGCGGAAGAGTTGAAAATGCCGCGGTTGTCCGTGTTTACGCCGTTGACGATCCGGCCGCCACTGTTGCTGCCGACCAATCCGCCGACCGACCCGCCCGAGTCCTCTCCGATTACCAAGGCCTTTGAGCTTGAACCTGTGATCGTTCCTTCATTTGATCCGACCAGTCCGCCGACTGCGGAGTTACCGTTGACGAATGTCGTGTTGGTCAACTTGCCGGCTGAATCGATCGTATAGAGACTGTTTGCGTTGTAGACGTAGGAATTGGTGATCGTCCCGGTGGACTGATTATCTCCGACAAGGCCGCCAATATTGGAGGCGCCATTATCGGGAGGAGGGACAGTATCACCAGTATTAACCATGACATTCATCGCATAAGTATTGCTGATGTTTCCGTAGTTGATGGCCACCAGCGCGCCCATGTTACGGTTATTATAGCCCGTCGCGGAAATATTGGCATTGATGAGTCCAATGTCGCGGACCGTGGCGTAGGCATTTGAGGATGTGCCAAGCTGAGCGATCAAGCCGTCCGTACTACCGGCCCCGCCGTTCTGGGTCTCAGCGGTGTTGTTGATTGTGAGATTGCTAACCGAGTGGCCGAGGCCGGCAAGGGTGCCGGTGAAAGCGGCATTTATCACTGAGCCATTATAAGTGGTGCCGGAGGCATCGAGGTTCTGAGCGACAGCATAATAACCGGTCGGATTGTTGGAGATCGCGGCGAGATCGCTCATGCTGTGGACTAGCGTATAGGCCTGTCCGTTGATGCTCAGGCTGGCATTGGCGCCGCTCAATGTGATTGCGGCGCTGCCCACCGCGAGCGAGCCGTCGCCGCTGTTCAGCGTCAGATTATTGATGTTATAGCCGCTACCCGCGACGGCGCTGCCCGTCGTGGCATAGCCGCCATAATTCATGACCAGTCCGGCGCTCGCGCCCGTCGCGGTGATGGCCGCGTTGATGTTGATATTATTGGCGGCGTCGAGGGTCAGAACGCTGTTCGAACCCCAGGTGACGGCGGCGTTGACATTGATATCGCCATTCTCCGACCCGCCGCTCGCGGTCGCGATGGTGACATTTCCGTTGGTGAGACTGTTTTCCAGCGTCACGGCGCCAATGCCGCTCGCCGTCAGGCTGCCACTGCCGCCGGTGATCGTGAAGTCGGTCGGATCGATCAGCCAAGTGCCATTGGAGCTGCTGCCGGAGGAAGATTTTGTGGTGATGATCGCATTATCCGCGACCACCACCTTGTTGCCGCTTGTTTCGATCGTACCGCCTTTGCCGCCCTTCGGTGCCGAGGCGTCGAGCTTGCCCGCGACATGGACTGTACCGCCTGAGGCGATAAGCTGGATCTTGCCGACATGCACCGTGCCCGTGCCTGAGCGTCCGCCCCTTAAGGCGGACATGGTGCGTGCCTGGATGACGCCGGTGTTGTTCACTTGCGCGGACAAAAGCGAATCGGCTGCTTTCGCTGTCATGATGACCTGACCGCCGTCGGCTTTGATCAACTGCTTGTTCGAAACGAGCGCATTCATCGTGCCCTGATCAATCGTCACATTGATGAGCGAATCGCCGTTGAGGTTAAGGGAGATTTTGGTCCCCGACGCCATGGCGACGGTGCCTAGTTTCGCAGAAATGACGCCGTTGTTGACGACCGTCTTGCCGAGCAGCGCGATATAGCCGCTGTCGGTTGCGCGAATATGGCCCTTGTTGATGACGGCAGCGGTCGATGAGCCTGAGAACGTATAGTTCCGGGCCATGAAATTCGAATTCGAGATATTGAGGGTCGAAGCGACGAGGCCGCCGACATTGACTTCGGCGCCCTTGGTGAAGATCACGCCCGCGGAATTGACGATAAAGACTTGGCCATTGGCATTAAGCGCGCCTGCGATAATGCTGGTTTCATTGCCGATGACACGGTTCAGAGTCGTGGACAAGACGCTTGGCTGGTAAAAATTGACGGTCTCGCCCCTCGCGATGGAGAAGGTTTGCCAATTGATGATAGCCTGATAGGTCGACTGATTGATGTTGGTTGTGCCGCCGGTCTGCGTAATGCTGGCGGAACCGGCTACGACAGAGCCGCCGGTCGGGCCGGCGAGTGCCGGAAAAAACGGGACTAAGATAGCGGGCAAAGCCGCCGCGCCGATGAGAAAAGGCCCCACTATAAGAAGATGAGTGCCCAATCGCCGTCGAACGACCAAAGCCAGCTTGACGGCGATTGCATGGCCGGTTCTTCCAGAGCGCTTTCTTTTAGGCATTCGAAACTCTACGGCAAAGCGCTCAATAGCTAAGGCCAACACGCTATATAAAAAATAGCTCTGATGTTTCCCTAAGGGAACAGCAATGATTGAATCAATTGGGACAAATGCGCACGCGTGTCTCAAAGTCCACACTCTGACCGCGCGATAGTAGTCCCGCGAAATCCGATGGTTCTGCCTCATTGCCTATTGCCAGTAGATATAAAACTTTATATAGCAATGCGGCTTAGGCACAGCTTTAACTACGGCTAGTTTTAAGAAATTATACTTTGCTCGCGTCTGCTGGCGTTATTAGGGGGCCGTTACATGACCGATCACATCGTCTCGGGGAGTTCAACCACCGGCACCCTCTTGTTTCCCAACGACACCCAGGAGGTTTACTCTGGGGGCCTAACGCTCAGCACTACTATCTTGAGTGGGGGCACGGAAACGGTGTCGGCGGGCGGAACGGCGAGCCGCACGAACGTTTCCGGCGGCATTGAGATCGTATCCTCTGGCGGCGCGGCGAGCGGCACCATCGTATCGAGCGGCAGCGAGACCGTCTCGAACGGCGGCCTTACGGTCAGCACACTCATCCTCAGCGGCGGCAGCGAGGTCGTATCTTCGGGCGGAACGGCCAATGCCACGACCGTCTCGAACGGCGGCGCGGAATATGTGTATTCCAGCGGCACGGCGGTGGGCGCGGGCATCTTGGCTGGCGGCGCCATCTATCTCTCCGGCGGAACCGCGAGCAATGTGAATGTCGGGGTCAGCGCAACGGAATATGTATCGGCCGGCGGCGTCGACGTCAGCGCGACGATACAGAGCGGCGGCGTTCAATATGTCTATGCCAGCGGCACGGCGAGCGGCACAATCGTCGCTGGCGGCGGCAATGAAATTCTCACCGGCGGCACGGCGAGCGCCACAACGCTTCAGACCAACGGCACGCAGACCATATCCAGCGGCGTGGCGGTCGGGACAGTCATCGGCTCCAAAGCCGTTGAAAACATCCTGGCTGGTGCAACGGCCAGCAGCGCGACAATCCTGAGCGGCGGTGTGGAAAATGTCTCCTCCGGCGCCACCGCGGTCGGAGCGGTCATCTCGGCCGGCGGCGTCGAGCGTGTGCTCAACGGCGGCACGGCGATCAGCGCCACAGTGCTCAGCGGCGGCACAGAATATATCGCCTC
>JAATEW010000245.1 GCA_015655535.1 Hyphomicrobiales bacterium
CCGAGGGCACGAAGATCGGCTGCCGCTTGAGACCGGCGTAAGTCTCGATTTCGGGTAGATGCTTATGGTCGAGCTTCAAGCCATAGAGTTCGAAATCCGGCGCCGTCTTTTTCTCGTAAGATTCGATCATCGACTTTCCGCCGCCGCTATAGCCGGAGACGGCATTGATCGTGATGGGGAAATCGGCGGGTACAAGACCTGCGTCGACGAGCGGCCGCAACAGCGCGATGGCGCCCGTCGCATAGCATCCCGGATTGGCGACGCGCTTGGCCGCCGCTATGGCCTCGGCCTGCCCCGGCGCTAGTTCGGGAAAGCCATAGACCCAGCCCTCTGCCACGCGATGCGCGGTCGAGGCATCGAGGAGTTTCGGGGCTTTGTCGCCCAGCGAGGCGGCGAGCGCCACCGTCTCCCTGGCCGCATCGTCCGGCAAGCAGAGAATGACGAGATCGACATCACGCATCAAGGCAAGCTTGGCGTCGGGATTCTTGCGGTCCTTGTCGGCAAGGCTTTTGAGTTCGATGCCAGGCATAGCGGCGAGCCGCGCCCGAATGCCGAGACCCGTCGTTCCCGCTTCGCCGTCGATGAAGATTTTCGCAGCCATGCCCATCAGCTCCAGACAATAAAAAAAGGCGGCCGTAGCCGCCTTTTAATTCCAGAGAACGCCGAAGATTTAGCGTTTCGAGAACTGGAAGCTGCGGCGGGCTTTCTTCTTGCCGTATTTCTTGCGTTCGACGACGCGCGAGTCGCGCGTGAGGAAGCCTTCCTTCTTCAAGACGGATCGCAGCTCCGGCTCATAATGGGTGAGTGCCTTGGCAAGACCATGACGCACGGCACCCGCCTGCCCCGACAGGCCGCCGCCGGCGACACTGACGATCAGATCGTATTGATCGACGCGTTTTGCAACGCCCAGCGGCTGTTGCAGGATCATGCGCAGCACAGGCCGCGCGAAATAGACTTCGAGCGGACGGCCATTGATGGTCGTCTTGCCGGAGCCGGGCTTGATCCAGACGCGCGCGACGGCATCCTTGCGCTTGCCCGTCGCATAGGCGCGGCCCTGCGGATCGAGCTTTTGCACATAATGGACAGCCTCGGTCTGCGGCGTCGCGGCGCCCTTCAGATCCTGCAGCGAAGACAGGGTTTCGGCCATCAGGCGGTCCTCACATTCTTGCGGTTCATGGCACCGACATCGAGCGTCACGGGCTTCTGGGCCTCATGCGGATGCGCCGGTCCCTTATAAACGCGCAGATTGCCGAGCTGCTTGCGGCCGAGCGGGCCGCGCGGCAGCATGCGTTCGACGGCCTTCTCGACGATGCGCTCGGGGAATTTGCCATCGAGGTGGAAGCGCGCCGTGCGCTCTTTGATGCCGCCCTGAAAGCCCGTGTAGTGATAATAGACTTTGTCTTCGCGCTTGCGGCCGGTGAAAACCACCTTCTCGCAATTGATCACGATGACATTGTCGCCATCGTCCATATGCGGCGTGAAGGTCGCCTTATGCTTGCCGCGCAGCCGCATCGCGATCAGCGAAGCCAGGCGGCCGACGACGAGGCCCGTCGCGTCGATGAGAATCCATTTCTTCTCAATATCCGACGCTTTGGCCGAATAAGTTCTGCCATACATAGATACAATCCGTTTGTAACTCAGCCGGGATCTTCCCGGACCTGAGGGATGGCAGCTTATAAAGTCGGTTCGAATTCCCGTCAAGGGTATTAATATACGTAGATTCAATAGCTTGTAATAGACGGTTTTATAATACCACATTACACGGCGCGAATTGATCCGCCTCAGCCTTCAGTCTATAAAAACACTAGAATAATCCCACTCGGCCCAAGGAAACAGCCCATGACAGATCTCATCGCTCCCCCAGGCTTTGCCACCCAGGCGATCCATGCCGGTGCGCGGCCCGACCCGACGACGGGCGCCCGCGCCACGCCGATCTATCAGACAACCTCCTTCGTTTTCGAGGATGTCGATCATGCGGCGGCGCTTTTCGGGCTGCAGGCCTTCGGCAATATTTATACGCGCATCACCAATCCGACCAATGCCGTGCTGGAAGAGCGCATCGCCGCGCTCGAAGGCGGCACGGCGGGGCTGGCGGTGGCTTCGGGTCACGCGGCCCAATTGCTGGTGTTCCATACGCTGCTCGAGCCCGGCGACGAGATCGTCGCCGCGACCAAGCTTTACGGCGGCTCGATCAACCAGCTCAATCATGCCTTCAAGAAATTCGGCTGGGGCGTGGCATGGGCCGACCCCGACGATCTGCCGAGCTTCAAAGCCGCGATCACGCCGAACACGAAAGCGATCTTCATCGAATCCATTGCCAATCCGGGCGGTGTCGTCACCGACATCGAAGCGATCGCCGCGATCGCGCATGAGGCCCATCTGCCGCTCATCGTCGACAATACTTTGGCGACACCCTATCTCGTGCGGCCGTTCGAACATGGCGCCGATATTATCGTGCATTCGGCGACGAAATTCTTAGGCGGACATGGCAATTCGATCGGTGGGCTCATCGTTGATGGCGGCACGTTCGACTGGCTGGCGGATAAGCGCTATCCGAGCCTCTCCGCTCCGCGTCTCGAATATGGCGGCATGGTGCTCGGCGAGGTCTTCGGCAATTTCGCCTTCGCGATCGCTGCGCGCGTTCTGGGCTTACGCGACCTCGGGCCCGCGCTGTCGCCTTTCAACGCCTTCCTGATCCTGACCGGCATCGAGACTCTGCCGCTGCGCATGCAACGCCATTCGGAGAATGCGCTCGCCGTCGCCGAACATCTCGCGCAGCATGATGCCATCAATTGGGTGAGCTATCCGGGCCTGAGCGGCGACCGCTATCATAATCTCGCGAAGAAATATTGCCCGGCCGGCGCAGGCGCCGTCTTCACCTTCGGGCTCAAGGGCGGCTATGACGCTGGGATCGCGCTGGTCAAACGGCTGAAGCTTTTCTCGCATCTTGCCAATGTCGGCGACACGCGCTCGCTCGTCATTCATCCCGCCTCGACCACGCACCGGCAATTGGCTGATGATCAGAAGATATTGGCTGGCGCCGGCCCCGATGTCGTGCGTCTCTCGGTCGGCATCGAGGACAAGGCCGATCTCATCGCCGATCTCGATCAGGCGTTGTTGGCCGCGTAATCCGGAAAAGTTGCAGACCGCTTTATCGCGTGGTCGCACGATCGTCATTGCGGGCGAAGCGAAGCAATCCAGGGTAACATCTCAAATCATTGCTGGACTGCTTCGTCATCCGCTCCTCGCAATGACGGTTTGGTCATTGAGCCCCAGGTGAAAGTGCCTGTCTGTAGATCACGGCCTTGCCGAGCACCAGCATGGCAAAGGCCTGATGTAGCAGCCCCGCCCAGAGCGGAACGGCAAGCAGCAAAGTCGCGATGCCAAGCGCGGCTTGCGCCACGACGAGGGCCAGGAGAATGAAGCCCCGCAGCGCAATCTTGCCGCCATAGCGCGCCGCGACGCCAGCCTGGATCGCGGCAAGCGCAAGAAGCGTATAGGCGACCAGCCTATGGTCGAGCTGCACGAGCGCGACATTATCGGTGAGATTGCGCCAGAACGGCGTGAGGCTTGTCAGAACCTCACGCGACGGCAGGAAAGACCCGTCCATCAAGGGCCAGGTGTTATAGACGCGCCCTGCCCGCAGGCCTGCGACAAGCGCGCCAAGCCCGATCTGTACAAAGACCACGAACACGATCAGACTGCCAAAGCGCCGCACGCCCAATGATATAACTCGATCCGCAGTAGCTTGACGCAGCGACGACGCGAGCCAAACAAGCGCGGCGAAGACCATCGACGCGACAAGCAGATGAAGGGCAAGACGTTCTTGTGCGACTTCGGTACGGTTTTGCAGCCCGGAAACAACCATCCACCAGCCGATCAAAGGTTCAAACGCAAGCGGCACTAAGAACAGCGCCAACTTCGGTTTGAAAGACGCGGGAATCTGTTTTCTTATCCAGAAATAGGCCAAGGGCAGTATCGCGACGAACCCGATCATTCGGGCCAGAATACGGTGGCTCCATTCCCAGAAAAAAATGAATTTAAATCCGGCAAGATCCATGTTCGGAAACACGGATTCATATTGCGGAATTTGCTTGTAGTGATCGAATTCCGCCGCCCAATCCGCCTGGCTCAAAGGCGGGATGACGCCGGTCAGCGGCTTCCACTCCGTGATGGAGAGGCCTGACTCGGTCAGCCGCGTCGCGCCGCCGACGACGACCATCAGGAAAACCAGCGCCGCAAGGCTCCAAAGCCAGATCGCGACCGGCCGGGCCGAGCGCGGCTTGGCCTCGGCTTGCGCGGCGGATGCGTTAAGGGCGAGATCGCTCATGAAAATCCTGTTGAAGCGGAGCATTGACGGCGTGGGAGAAGCGACTTAAGCGCTGGCCAGGATAGAAGTCCATGCGCAGCCTGTCGCAGGAGTCATAAAGTGCCACGCCGGATGCGCAAATTTTTGGGAACGATCATAACGATCCTGTTCGTCGTGATCTATGCGCTGATCGCGATGGCGCTGGCGCAAAGCCGCCTTATCCAAGGCGCGCCCGGCGTATTGCAGGCGCTTTATTATGTCGTGCTGGGGCTCGGCTGGATTTTGCCGCTCATGCCGCTAATTAAGTGGATGGAAAGGCCGGATTAAGCTGTAATTTGTCCTTACAGTTTTTCCGCGTGATCGAATTGAGAAATCTGTTTGTAGCTTTCCTTTTCGCCGCTGTCGTTCAAGCCGTCTTGACTGCAACCAGCACCATCGCTTGGGCACAGGCTCAAACGCCTCCCGTGCCGGCCGCTCTTCCCTCAGATGCAGAACTTGACACGCTCGTCGACGCCCGAGACTGGAACGCCCTTGGCGCCGCCTTCGACAAATCATTGGACGCCGACTCATTCAACAGAGGATTGACATGGCTGCACAACCGCTCCCTGGACGGCGGCGGCCTCATGCTCAGTATCATTTATGCCAGCGACTTATGGATGGCCGGTAGCCAATTGAAGACGCGCGACCCAGACAAAGACATGCGTCTCACGGCGGGAATGATGGCCCTTTATACTTACGAGCAAATTGTGATCGACGGCGCGAAATGCGAAGATCAAACCGCGCCGGGACAACGGCTCACTCAAATATTGACGACGACACAAAAGGCGGCGCTGAATTTCTTGAGACAGCAGCCAAAGGACGTAAAGACGAAGGTGGTCGATCTAGCTCTTGCCGTCGAAAAGAAAACCGCCCCATTGCGCAAGGACGATGACCTCATCTGCCGAGGCGGAATGGACGAAATGATGGCTGGCTTGGAGCGAGGAACTCAACACGAACTACCGCCCGACGGCGACGTTGGAAAGAAAATAGCGGTCGAAGCTCCGGCCGATTGGACACCGAAATTTCGATCACTCGAAACCTATGGGCCGATCCAAGAGAGCGCCCGGGCGAATATGCGGGCGCAGCTACTTAAGCTTGTCGACGCCGCTCCGGCCAAAAGGAAATAAGGCGCTTCAAGCGGCCGAGACGTGACGGCCGCGATTCCATAGCGCGAAGGGCGCGCCGGACAGCAGCACCTCGATCATTTCCAATTTCTGCCACATGCCGTTGATCGAGAGACGCGGCAGCGCCATCCGGTGGCGGTCATGTTCGGGAAAAATCATGCCGGGCCGCGTCGTGACCGCGCTCGTAAACCGAAGCTCGCTCGCGAGCGCAAATTCGCGCGGGCCGGCAGAAGTCGGATCGCCGACCGGATAGGCGAGATGGCCGACCTCTTGGCGGAGCTTTTCTTCGATCAGGCGGCGGCTCTCAGCAAGCTCGTAGTGCACAAGCGCGATGTCATGCTTGGCGAGCATCGGGTGCGTCAGAGTATGCACGCCGATCGTCGCAAGCGGATGGTTTGCGATCTGCTCGATGCCGCTCCAATCGAGGCAGAGATTGTCGACAAGGGCACGCGCATCGACATTCGCAAGCGCAGCAAGCTCCGCGATCGTATCAAGCAAAACCTCTTCAGGGCTGCTCCGCAGCAGGCCGTAGAGCGTTTCGAACGCCTGCGCTTTCTGCTCCGCGCTTTCCGTCCTTGCAATGAAACGCTGATCTCCGGCCATCACGTCGATCGACGGCAAAGCCTGAATCGCCTCTTCGAGTTCGACCCACCAGAGCCGCGCCGAGCGACCGGCATAGCCTGTCGTGACATAAAGCGTGAAAGGCGCATTATGGCGTTCCAACACGGGCAAGGCATGGACGGCAAAATCTTTGTAGCCGTCGTCGAAGGTCAAGGCGATGAAGGGCCGCGCAGCCGGATCGCCGATCCTCGACAGCGCCGTGTCCAAGGACACGATGTCGAAACCTAGAGTGCTGACACGCGTCAGCACCGCATCGAGAAAGTCAGGCGTGATTTCGAGGAGCCGGTTCGGTGCGAAGGCGCGCTCTATCCATGGCCTCACATGATGGAACATCAGAATCGCGCCCTGCCCGCGCGTCCATGGCTCGACCAAACGGTGCAGTTTGGTTGCCTCGAAAACCGCGAAGCCCGCTGCGATCAATTGGTTTTTGCTCAGCATGCTCTTCTTGTCCATCGTAAGACATCATCGCTTATGCATGATCCTGGCAAGATGTCGTTGATCTTTCCTTGCTAGGCTTGATAGCAACGCCCTATCATGGTTAAGAAAATTAATGTTGTTTCTGGCATCCGACGAGATCATGGCTGCGCCGCAGGCCGCCATTCTGCAGAAGCGCGGCGCTTCTGCGGCTGCGCGTGTCGAGATCTTCGACGATCCAAGCTCCGTGCTCGCCATCTGGCAAGAACTCGCCAAGGCTGCCCCGGCCTCCGCCTATCAGACGCCCGGCTTTCTCCTGCCATGGCTTGCCACGCGCGGCGCCGAGGCCAGGATCGAGCCTTTATTCATCCTACAAAGGGATGGTGACGGTACAGCCCTGGCGCTGTTTTGTCTCGGTCTTAAAAACATCGGACCTTGCCGCGCAGCGGTCTTTCTTGGCGAAAAGGATTCGAATTTCAATTTCGCTTTGTTTCGGCCTGGCTTTCCGTCAGATCGCGCGGCGATCATTGCAATGTTCCGTAGCGCAGCGCGGATGATGGGCGCAAAAGCGCCCGATCTTTTTCTTTTGCTGAACCAGCCGTTGGATTGGAATGGATCACCCAATCCACTCGCCGCGCTTTCGCGGCAATGGTCGCCGAGCTTCGCCTATCAAACCGCGCTTGCTCGTGACACGGAGAAATTCCTTTCCACCAAGCTCTCAAAAGACACGCGCAAGAAATTGCGCAAGAAAGAAAATCGTCTCGCGGAGATCGGCCCCGTTCGCCATCTCGTTGCTGGCGACGACAGTGCCATGCGGCAAAGGATCATCTCGGCTTTCTTCGCGCAGAAGATCGCCCGTTTTGAAACACGGAAGATCGATGCGGGCTTCGACGGCGAGGCCATGCGAAGTTTCGTCGAGACGGCGAGTCAGCCTTCAGGCGCAAGCCATCTCGAACTTCATGCGCTGCTTTGCGGCGAAAACATCGTCGCCACTTATGGCGGCGCCACGCATCAAGCGCATTTCAGCGGCTTTTTCAATTCCTTCGACGCAGATCCGGAGATTGCGAAATCAAGCCCCGGCGATCTTCTGCTGTTGAAACTCGTCGCTGCGAAATGCGCCGAAGGCGTCACGACATTCGATCTCGGCATTGGCGAAGCGCGCTATAAGCAAATGGTCTGCGACGAGGCCGTGCCGCTCTTCGATTCCTTCGTCGCAGTCACCTGGAAAGGCTCGATCGCGGCAATCGTTTTCTCTTTAAGCCAGCGTATTAAACGCAACCTCAAGCAAAATCGAACGGCTTTCGAGATCGCACGCCGCCTGCGCGCGGTCCTGCATCGAAAGGCCTGATCCTTTTAGGCCACGTTCTGTTTGGTCATCTCTTGCCGCTCGGGCGTCACATCGGCAGGCGCAACATCTATGACGATGACCTCTTTCGCCCCGGCTTCCATCAACTCGGCTTTGGTCTTTTCTGCCGTCTCGGACGCGTCTTGATGCGCTGAGACAATGACGGCATCGGCATGTACCGCAAGGACCTTGGCCATGTCGTTGCGGTCGAGCGGCGGCGTCATTAAGAGAACAAAATCATAGGTCTGCGCCAGAGCTTCGAGCACAAGGTCGAAATCGCCGAAGTCGAAACTCTCGTGGCAACCAGCCGAAATGAAGTGAAGACGCGAAGCGTCGTCGCGGCGGATGACTTCGGCGAAGGACGCTTCGCCGCAAAGAAGATCGGTGAGGCCAGGCAGGTCTTCGTTCGGATGGCCCTCCTCGGACCATGAGGCGAAGAGCGGGTCGAAATTCGCCGGATGGCCGTCAAGATCGAGGATGATCGCATGCCCGTCCTGCGCAAGCTGGCGGCCGATCGCGATCTCGACGCCGCTCGCTACGTCGGCGCGGGTCAGCCCCGTCGTGACGATACACATTCCGTCGCCTTCCGTTTGTTGTCCTGTCGTCTTTTTTCCTGCGATCTCAGCCGCCAAAGACGCAGCCGAAAGCGCGACCGCATCGCTGCGCGCCTCCGGCGGCGCATTGGGAAGGGCGAGCACAGGCGTATCCAGCCTTGGTTCGACAGCCATCGCACGGCTGAAGACAGGCCCGGCACTGGCGGCATGGGCCGCAGCGCGCGGGGCACGGCCCTTCCCGACCATGACGCGGCCCGAGAGAAGCTCGCCAGCCGTAATCCAGCCCGATGTGCCGAGAAAGGTCGCCAAAGTCGCGAAGACGATCAAAGGAATCTTTTTCGGATAGGACGGGTCGCGCGGCGCGATGGCGCGGGAAATGATGCGGGCGTCGGCGGGGGTCGCAGACGAGTCTTCCTGGGCGAGCGCTTCCTGATATTTCGCCGTGCTGCCTTCGAGCTGATCCTTATAGGCATCGGCGATGCGCTCAAGCTCACGCAGATGGACTTCATCCGTATTGGCGACGCCCGCCGTCTTCTTCTGCTGGGTGAGAACCGATTCGAGATTGGTAACTCTGTCGCCTGCGATGCGCGCCTCGTTTTCAAGCGTATGCACGGTCTGCTCGCCGGCGGCGCGCAGCGCCCCGTCAAGTTCCGCAAGCTGGGCATTCAGTTCCTTGATACGCGGATGGCCCGGCAGCAAGGTCCGTAATTCCGAGGCAAGCTGGGCGCGGACAGAGACCCTTTGCTCCGCGATACGGCGCACGAGATCATTATTGGCCACATCCGGAACCTCGGAGATGCGGCCTTTCTTGATCATGTCGCGGATGAGCGAGGCTTTGGCCTGCGAGTCCGCCTGGCTGGTCCGCGCCTTCGACAATTCGCTGTTGAGCTCGGCCAATTGCTGACCGGTGATGGTCATATTGTTGGTGCCGGCGAGAAGGCCTGAGTTCGAGCGGAACTCCTCGACTTGCGCGCTTGCCTCCGCGAGCTTGCCGCGCAATTCCGCCGTCAGCGTCTGAAGCGATGCGGCCGCGGCCTTGGCCCGGGCGCGTTTCGCGTCGGCCTGTTCTTTTAGATAGAGTTCGGCGATCTTGTTTGCGGCGCGCGCGGCAAGCTCAGGATCGCGCGATGTGAAGTCGATCGTGATCACACGCGTTTTCGTCGGCGTAAAGGCGGCGAGCCTTTCTTGAAAGGCTTCGAGCATCCTTTCTTCCGGCGACAAGCGGGTCGGATCACGCGCGATACCAAGCAGAATGAGGACTCGCGACAAAGGCCCGATCCCCTTGGCCAAAGGATCGAATTCCGGATTACCTTCGAGATCGAGCGCCTTGATCGCGCGGCGCGCGAGATCACGCGAGGTGACGAGCTGAACCCCGCTGCCGACGGCCTCGGGATCGATCAGGGTCGCACTCTCGCCTTGGCCCAGTTCCTTTTGCGGCCGGGTGAAGAAGTTCTCCTGATTTTCGAGGAGAACTTGCGATTCCGCCGTGTATCTCGGTGTCACCAGCGAGACGATGAGCCAGGTGAGAAAAAACGCCGCGCAGGTCGGGATGAGGATGAAGGCCCGCCTGCGGACAAGGACCGCCCATAGGGCGCGTATGTCGATTTCGCCGGAGCGTTCCTCTCGACTCTCCTCAGAACCGAATCCGCTCTCCATTCCTGCGCTCCACTAGAACACGCCGCGGCAAGACCCAATGGCCTTTCCGCTTGGGGACATCGGATCGATTCGATTTCCCACGACGTGCTCCGAC
>JAATEW010000066.1 GCA_015655535.1 Hyphomicrobiales bacterium
GCGCTTCCGACTTCTTCAGGAAGGCGATCGAACCGCATATCGTGTAAATGATGGTCGAGCAGCGCGTTGCCCGGCCCTCTTGATGCCTCGGGTTGCAGCGTTTCGGCCAGTCCGCGAAAGGCGTCCTCGCTGGCTTTGTCCGTGGCCGATTGCATCATGGCTTCATAGATCTTCGGGACGAGCGAAACGGCTTGATCGAGATCGGCGTCATGGCCCGGCTGATACCCGCCCATGAGCCTCAGATCGCGCGTATCTTCGAAACGGGCGATCAGGGCTCGGAGCTTCAGGACCAGATTTTGCTGTTCCTTCGACCAGGCATGATTGGCAAGCCGCGAGATCGAAGACATCACATTGACGGCCGGGAAGCGGCCTTGATCGGCGATGGTCCGGTCGAGCACGATGTGACCGTCGAGCGTGCCCCTGATGCAATCGGCCACCGGATCGTTGTGATCGTCGCCATCGACGAGCACAGAGAAAATGCCGGTAATGGCGCCATTGCCTTCTTTCCCGGGCCCGGCTCGCTCAAGAAGCTTCGGCAGGTCGCTGAAGACCGACGGCGTATAGCCGCGCGCCACCGGGGGTTCGCCGGCGGCAAGCGCGACGTCGCGCGCCGCATGCGCGAAGCGCGTCACCGAATCGACGATCAAAAGCACCGAATCGCCGCGGTCGCGAAAGAATTCGGCTATGGTCATCGCCGTCTTTGGCGCGAGCCTCCGCATCATCGGACTTTCGTCGCCGGTCGAAACCACGGTGACTGCGACCTTGCGATTGTCCGCCAGCGCATCGTCGAGAAATTCGCGGACCTCGCGCCCGCGTTCGCCGACAAGCGCGATCACCACAGTGTCGAAACCTTTTGAGCCCGCGAGCATCGCGAGTAGAGTTGATTTGCCGACGCCGGAGCCCGCGAAAATGCCGATACGCTGACCGGCGCAGATGGGAGTAAACAGGTCGATGACGCGCACGCCGCTCCGCAACGGGCGCTTGACGCGCGTGCGCTCCATGGCGGCGGGCGGCGCGGCTTCGACCGAAACCATATGTTCGCCGCGCGGCATGGGGCCGATGCCGTCCATCGGGCGCCCGAGTGCATCGATCACGCGGCCTTTCCAATTGGGATGCGGCGCAAGGCGCAGGGGACCGACGCGATAGGCGAACTCGCCGAGCCCGGTTTCGACATTCGGTTCGAAGGTTTTGACCGTCGTGCCAAGATCGTCGAGACGGACGACCTCGCCATATTGGAGACGTTCGCTATTGCCGAAGCTGACGCATTCGCCGAGCTTGAGAAATCGCGACAGGCCGGAGACGCGATAATGCGTCGGAGTCACTTCCGTTACAATGCCGCCAACGCGCACCTTCGGCAATTCCTCGCAGGCGAGATTGACGATGTGCTCCAGCTGGCCGAGGGCATTCATCGGTTGGAGTCCTGGCTGCGGTCAGATGGCAGGCGCGGCGCGATCAAGAATTGCTGCCGAGCGTCTTGATGGCGTCTTTATGAGAGGCTTCGGTAGCCGACATCGCCGACGAGACATTCTCGAAGTCCCGCGTGATCATCATCATCTTGGCGGTTTCCAAGACTGGATTGATATTGGCGTTTTCGACAAATCCTTGCGCGACGCCGGTCGAATTGAAATCGAGCACGGGCGTACCGGGCTTGTCCGATACGACGCCCGAATTGTCATGGCGTGTGAGCTTGGCTGTCGGGTCGAGAGTGAAGAGGCCGAGCGCGCCGATCTGCCGGCCCGACTGGGTGATCATGCCGTCTTGAGAAATTGACGGCGTTCCGCCATTGGCGTCAAGAAGCATAGGGCTGTTGCCGGCATCGAGAACCGGATAACCGTCGAGCGTCTGCAGGGCGCCGTCCTGTTGCATGCGCATCCGGCCGTCGCGCGTGTAGATGGTTCCTGTGGGCGTCTGAACTGCGAGCCAGGCGTCGCCCTGTATGGAGACATCGAGCGGGTTTCCGGTATGAACCATGCCGCCACTATTGCGCATGATATGCGGCGTTCCGGTCGAAGCATAGGCGACCGGCGTGTCGCCTTTCTTGGAAAGGAATGTCTCGAAAGTGACGGATCCGGCGCGATATCCGACCGTGTTCATATTGGCGAGATTATTGGCGACGGTCGTCAGCCGCTGTTCCAGCGCGACTTGGGCGGACAAGGTGACATAATAATTGGATTGCACCTGCTACGACCCTCCGAGTTTCAAATTTGCAAGGCTGAGCAGCAGACTGTTGCTGATCCCTGGCGTCGACGACGAAGTGACCATCAGCGCATTCATGGGCGTCGGCGTGGACGTATTCGTCTGGTCGTAATTGGCTGTGAAACGCTCGATGAAGCTCTGTAACTTGGCTGGATTCTGGAAGTCGGAGACATTGACCAGTTTGGCGAGCTGGCTTGCTTCCGTGTCGATATTTTCTTGGCCCATATCCGGCGAAAGGCCGAGCGCGGTTTGAACCACGGTCAGAAGTTGAGAGTCGGCGAGAATACCATAGGTGCTCGTGACAGTTGGTGCCATGCGCTGAAAGTAAAGAGCAAGCTGCGTGCCCGGACTCGTTTGACCGACATTATTTTCCAACGTCTGCTCGACATAGTTATTGACGGTCGTCTGAACCGTCGTCGAACTCGACGTTGTCGCCGTTCCGTTCGCGGCAAAATTGAAAGCTGTCGCCAGCGCCACGTAGCGCGGATCGTTCAATGTATTGGCGAGCGCCGTGCTGCTTGAGACACCGCCTTCCAGCACTTTGGTGATCAGGCCTTTGGCATAGGTCATGTCGCTGAGGCCGAAAGCCGTCATGACGTAATTATAGAGCTTGCTGTTGTTCAAAAGATCGGAAACGGTTTTCACGCTGCCGATATTGGCCTCGAAATATTGCGTGGCGGATGCGACCTGGGGTTCCGCGGCCGTTGTCGCCTGCGATTTCGTGAGGTTCTTGGCGACGGAGAGATAATAGGCGGTGGTGCTGAGCATGTGTGCCATCCCGTTCGGACGGCCTGATCCTTCAGGTATGAGCTTGCCCGAAGCTGGTGCCGGCCTACGTGTGTGGCAGAGATGAGACGCGGCCGGCTATTCCACGCGCCAACAATCAACCCGCGCCTTGGCTCGAAGGAATCCTGCCAAAACAGGTGCTTGCTTAATCAGCTTCGGGCAAGCCTTCGCCATTAGCCCATTAAGGGTATCTACGTATGCGACGTCTTGAGAGCGGGCTCCTCGTCCTGCCTCGTGCCGTTAGAACCGATTTGCGCAGGAGCTGGCCTTGGGTTTCATCATAGGCACGATTATCGCGCTTGGCTGCATCATGGGCGGTTTCGCCGGGATGGGCGGGCATATGGCCGTGATCTGGCAGCCCATGGAGTTCATCATTATCGGCGGATCGGCGCTGGGCACATTCATCGTCGCGAACCCGATGATGACGATCAAGGATACTGGGCGCGCCATCATAGAAGGCGTCAAGGGCGCGGGGCCAATCGAGCGCGATTATCTCGACGTTCTCGGCGTGCTCTATTCCCTGATGCGCGAATTGCGCGGCAAGGGGCGCAACGAGGTTGAAGAGCATGTCGACAACCCGGAAGAATCGTCGATCTTCAAAAGCTTCCCGCGCGTGCTCCTCGACAAGGAGCTCACCCATTTCATCTGCGACTATTGCCGGCTGATCATCATCGGCAATGCCCGTACGCATGAGATCGAGGCCTTGATGGACGAAGAGATTCAAACCGTCACGCGCGACAAGCTTAAACCCTATCATGGCCTGTTGAATGTCAGCGACTCCTTGCCGGCGCTTGGCATCGTGGCCGCGGTGCTCGGCGTCATCCATGCCATGGGCGCCCTTGATCAGTCGCCTGAGCTTCTCGGCCATCTGATAGGCGCGGCTCTCGTTGGCACGTTCGCTGGCATTTTCTTGTCCTACGGCGTTGTCGGGCCGCTGGCCAGCAAGATTAAGGTTCTGCGGGAAAGGCGTTGCCGCCTCTACATCATCGTCAAACAGACTTTGCTGGCCTTTATGAACGGGGCCATGCCGCAGATCGCGCTGGAACATGGGCGCAAGACCATTTCGGCGCATGACCGTCCGTCGATCGATACGGTCGAAAACGAAACCGTATCCGGCGGTTCGCAATCCGCCCAGGCGGCGTAACCGGCATGTCTGAGCTGCGCCGTCAGACCAGCGTCATGAAAGATGGTCCCGAACGCTTGCTCGATGCAGGCGGCATTTCCGTCGAGCGCATGCCGCTCCTGCATGCGATCTTCGACCGGATGCTGACGCAATGTTCGGAAAGCCTGCGCGCTTTGTGCTCGACGCCGGCTATCTTTACCGTCGCGTCGACGCAAACCGAGCGGATGGGGGATATTCTCGCGAATTTTGAAGGCCGTGTGGTTGTCGGGATCTTCCAGGCGCCGGCCTGGGACGCGCGGATCATTCTCGGTTTCGATCATAATTTCCTTTTTTCATGGCCGAGGCCCTTTTTGGAGGCGACGGCAGCGAGCCGGCGCTTCAAGAGGATCGGCCTCCTTCGAACATCGAGATGCGTGTCGGGCAGGCGATTTTCGATCGCGTCGCCAAATCCATGCAAGCATCGTTTTCAGCCGTCATCGAAACCACTTTGAAATTCGAGACTCTCGAAACGAGAATGGACTTCGCAGTGATCGTGCCGCGCGGCACATTTGCGATCATCACGACGGTCAATCTGCAGATCCTGGACCGCGTCGGCGAAATGTATGTGGTGCTGCCGCAGCCGGCGCTCAACGCGATTCGTCAGGGTCTTGCCCATGACGCAACGAAGGACGCCGTGACGCGCGACCCGCGTTGGGTCCGCCAAATGCAAAATGAGATCACGCGGTCCGAAGTGAAGGTCGAAGGCATGATCGAAGAGCGTCAATTCACGCTGGGCGACATCGCCAATCTGAAGGTCGGACAGATCCTGCAGTTGCAGGCGACCGCGAAGAGCCGCGTGAAGCTCCAATGCAATTCCCAGGCGTTGTTTTGGTGTCAACTCGGGCAAGCTGATGGGAATTATACGCTGCGCATCGATGATGTCGTGGATAAAGAGCAGGAATTTATGGACGATATCTTGCCGCATTAGATAGTGATGGCTCGCGCGCAAGAGGTCACTCACGGGATTAAACGACGGTTGCGCATTATCTGCTGCATTGCTTGACGGAGTGACGAATCTTATGGACGAAGATGAAGATCTAATCGCGGAAAAAGTCGGAACCCAAAACGCGCGTCCCAAACCCCGGGACCCGTCCGAGGCGAATTTCGATACGATTCTTAAAATTCCCGTCCTCGTTCAAGTCGTGCTGGGCGCGGCGAGCATGCCCGTTTCGAACCTGTTGAAACTTGGGCGCGGCGCCGTCATTCCGCTCGATCACCGGGTTGGTGAACCTGTCGATGTGGTGGTGAACGGACGAGTCGTCGCGCGCGGCGAAGTCGTGGTGGTCGAAGAAGACAGTTCGCGATTCGGCGTCACGTTAACGGAGATCGTTGGCTCCGGCGGAGCCGATTCCGGTAGCTGATATCGAATGGTAAAAGATCCTCCGGCACGTTTTGGCCGGATGCGTTCATGCAATGCTCGAAGCGCTGATTGTCCGAGACGAAATGAAACAAGCAAACAAAATTTTGCGAGGACCAGACAAAGTCGCGGCTCTCCTGCTGGCGATGGGAAAGCCGCTTGCCGGGCGGCTTCTCAAGCATTTCGATCCTGAGGAACTAAAGCTCATTACGCGTTCGGTCGCCAATCTCGGGGCGATCCGGATGCATTCGCTCGAAGGCGTCATCGAGGAGTTCGCCGGGCAATTTCTGAACGGTGTCGATCTCTTGGGTTCGGCGTCCGAAGTCGAGCAATTGCTAACCGGCGTTTTGTCCCCGTCCCAGATCGCGGAACTCATGGCCGAGGTCAGCGATGGTTCGACGCAGCCCATGTGGGAACGCCTGTCGACAGTCCCGGACAATGCCTTCGCGAATTATCTGCTCAAGGAACATCCGCAGACCGCTGCTTTGATCTTGTCCAAAGTGAGCCCGACATGCGCCGCGAGAGCAATGGCTTTGTTCCCGCGTGACCGGCGCAACGCGCTGATGCGGCGGATGCTTAGCATGTCCTCGGTCACCGAGCCGGCGATGCGTGTTTTGGAGGCCACCTTACGCGAGGATCTTCTGTTGAAGGCCTCGCGGAACAATGGCGACGATCAAAACGCCCGCATGGCTGATATCATCAACAAGATGGAGCGCGAGCAGATGGAGGACGTGCTTCAAAGCCTCGCCGAGACGCGTCCGAAGACGGCGGAGACCTTGCGTGGCTTGCTCTTCACATTCGACGACGTGATCAAGCTTCAGCCCCGGGCGCGCATGTTGCTTTTCGATGCAATCCCGACGGAACGCGTCGTTCTTGCGCTCAAGGTAAGCGATATCGGTTTGCGTGACGCCATTCTCTCGTCTCTCGCGTCCCGCGCGCGCCGCATGGTCGAACAAGAGCTTTCAAACGGCGAGCCCGCCTCGCACCGCGATGTCCTCAAGGCACGCCGCATGATCGCGGATACGGCGCTGTCCATGGCCGAGCGCGGCGAAATCGAATTGAATTCCACAGGCGAAGACGAAGAAGTTTATTGAGCGGAATCGTTGCGCGATATCGCGGCCCGACGATATGCGTGCCCGGCCGTATTGCGGGGCTCGATTTGAAATGCTTTCATCGTCGCAATCGGCCAATATGCGATGATATGAACCGATCCGGCCAGGCGATATAGAGCTATGGCTGATTCAGACGATAAAGACAGCAAAACAGAAGAACCGACAGAAAAGAAAATCCGCGACGAGGTCGAACGCGGTCAGGTTCCGGTTTCGCGCGAGCTTTCCATCTTTGCCTCTTTCGCCGCGCTTTTGCTGGTTGCCGCTTTTATTTTGAGAAGCGGCGCGATCGCAATCGCCGCAGCGCTCCAGCCCTTTTTTGAGAATGCCAGTGGTCTGCGCCTCGAAGATGGTTTCGACGCGGTGGCTGTCTTGGGCCTGTTGGTCATGCCGCTTCTTCATTTCTCGCTCCCGATCTTTGCAATCATCTGTGTTTCGGGAGTCGTCGCTTCATTCGTGCAAAATCCGTTTCAAATTAATTTCCAACGCATTCAACCGGACTTTTCGCGAATCTCTCCGGCTCAAGGCTGGAGCCGCATCTTTGGATCGCAGGGTCAGGTCGAGTTTTTGAAGAGCGTGCTCAAGTTTTTGGGCGTTGGCCTCGTGGTGTTCGCCTTGCTGCAGGCGCAACGCGACCATGTCGTCAACGCGATGTTTCTTGAGCCGGACGCGATCCCCGACATGATTTTGAGCTTCGCGCTGCGGCTTTTGGCGGCGATCGCAATTGCCACGGCTTTGCTGACCTGCGCGGATTGGTTTTGGACGCGTCATCATTGGCGTCAGCGCCTGCGCATGACCCGTCAAGAGGTAAAAGACGAGACGCGCCAGGCCGAGGGCGATCCGTTGGTGAAGTCGAGACTGCGCTCATTGGCGCTCGATCGTCACCGTAAGCGCATGATGGCTTCGGTGCCGCGCGCGACGCTGGTGGTCGCCAATCCGACCCACTACGCAATCGCCTTACGTTACGTACGTGAGGAAGGCGGTGCGCCCATGGTTCTCGCCAAAGGCAAAGATATTATTGCGCTTAAGATACGTGAAATCGCGGAAGAGAACGGGATACCGGTCGTGGAAGATAAGGCTTTGGCAAGGTCCATGTACGATAGTGTCGAAGTGGACCATCCGATTCCCCCCGAATTCTACCGGGCGGTAGCCGAGCTAATCCATTTCCTATATGCTCACGATAAGCGGCGAGCGAAGGGAAAATGAGAGCCATTTCATGTTGCTGAGACAAAGGGATAGCCAGGTGTTGCTACGCACCAAGGCTTTGGCGGAAAGCCTCAAGGACGTCGCGGCGGAGCTGCGGCTCGTCGATTTGGCTGATTTCGTTACCTTTATCCACAGAGAACAATTCGCCAATATCCAAGATCTCGTAAACTCTTCCGTCGAACTCTTCTTCAAACATGGAACGCTGACCTATGGCGCCATGGCCGCTTTCGAGCTCGAATGGGACCGGCCACCGGCCATCACGCTCGGCATGGAATTTCACTACAAGTCGGTCACGATTCTCTTCGATCTGATGCTTCAGACGTATGATGCCGGCGTGGAGATTCGGGCGATGATCTTCGACGAAGATCTCGCGAGCTCCGAGGAAGAAACCCAGGTCTTTATTCAGGCCATCGCGGCGGCCAGGCTTTCGAGACCGAATAAGAGCCGCCATTAGGCCGCGTCTTATAAGCCAGCTTCGCTGCGTCCAATCATGAGAGCGGCTGCAGACGGTAAGCCTTCGCAATTCGCGCGAACGCAACACCCCCCTAAATGGTTCCTTCGCCCAGGCTTCATGCGCCAGCCTCGGGCAAGATTTCATACGTAGTTTTACGTGAAGGGTTAGAGCCGATCTTCGAGGTCGAAAGACCGCGAAAATGGGCTTCGAACGAGGCTTCGCGTGGGACCAATTTATCTTCTCGATCTCGCTTCGCAGCAGGCGCGCTGGCTGACGGTCCGTCAGGCCGTCGTCGCGCAGAATATCGCGAATGCGAACACGCCCGGCTATACGGCCATGGATGTCGGTGGCTTCCAGGATATTTTCGACGGTGCGCAGTTGCAATTGGCTGCGACCCATCCTTCGCATCTTGGCATTGATCCTTTGGATCCCGGCTCCGCCGCGTCAAAGGAAGACCAGCCTTGGGAAGTTTCTCATTCCGGCAACTCGGTCAGCCTTGAGCAGGAAATGTTGAAGGCGGGCCAAGTCAACCGGGATTATTCGCTGAATACGTCCGTCGTCAAAGCCTTCAACCAGATGCTGTCGGCAAGCGTGAAAGGCTGAACATGATCGATCCGCTCGACGCTTCCATCAAGATCGCGGGTTCCGGCCTCGAAGCGCAATCCACTCGCTTGCGCGTCGTCTCGGAGAATATGGCCAATTCGCAATCGACGGGCCGGGTACCCGGCTCGAATCCCTATCGCCGCAAGACGGTCACGTTTGAAAACGAACTCGACCGCACGACCGGCACGAATCTCGTCAAGGTCAGAGACGTCGGCGTCGATCGTACGGCTTTCCGGTCGGAATATGAGCCCGGTAATCCCGCGGCCGACAAGCAGGGCATGGTCAAGATGCCCAATGTCAATATCCTCATGGAAATGGCGGACATGCGGGAGGCCAACCGGTCCTATGAGGCCAATCTCCAGGTCGTCAAAGAAACCCGCGATCTCTACTCGATGACACTCGATCTTTTGAAGAGCTCATAAATGATAAGCGCAATTCCACTCGTCGGTTCGGTCCTCGGTGCCTCCGCTACCGATTCTGTTCAGGCCGCCGGCAAGTCGTCCGTTACGACGGCGGCGAACGCCATCGGCGATTTCGGTCAAATGCTGACGCAAGTGACCAATGATGCGGTGAGTAAGCTTAAAGGCGGCGAAGCCATGGCGATCTCCGGTCTGCAAGGCAAGGCGACGGTTCAGGAAGTCGTCCAATCTGTGTCGGATGCACAGGGCAGCCTGCAAACCGCGCTGGCCGTCCGCGATAAGGCGGTGTCCGCCTATCAGGACATTACGCGTATGACGATCTAGAGCGCGTTCCCCGAATGCGGAGTCGCATTCGGGAAAAGAACTCGCTCCAGATCAATAAGTTGGAGCATGTTCTCATCCAAAAAGTCGAACAACTTTTTGGGAACATGCTCTAGGTTCTGGCTTTCGGGATTCGAAAGACAGGGGGCAATGACATCGATCGGGCATGTCGCCGGATTGAATATGAGATAATCACGCTGTGAAGGAAAACGGATGAGAGTTTTGTCGATCGCGGCGACTGGCATGGCTGCCCAGCAGTTGAATGTCGAGGTCATTGCCAATAACATCGCCAATATCAACACCACCGGTTTCAAGCGTGCGCGCGCCGAATTCACGGACCTCATCTATCAGGCCGAGCGCCTTCAAGGCGTCTCCAGCCGCGGCCAGGACAATACGGTGCCGGAAGGCGCGCTGCTCGGCCTTGGTGTCCGCACCGCCTCCATTCGCAACCTGATGACGCAAGGGTCGTTGACGACGACGGGCAATCAACTCGATCTCGCACTCAATGGACGCGGCTGGTTTCAGGTGACTGGTCCGAACGGCGATACGCTTTATACCCGCGCCGGATCTTTCAATACGAACGCGACGGGTCAGATCGTGACCGGCGATGGCTATCTCCTGCAGCCGACCATGCTCATTCCGACCAATGCCGTGAGTGTGGCCGTGAGCCAGTCCGGTCAGGTTTCGGTGACTTTAAGCGGGCAGACCCAGCCGCAGCAGCTTGGTCAATTGACGCTCGCGAATTTTCCCAATGAGGCGGGTCTCAATCCCCTGGGCGGCAATCTTTATGCGCAGACGGAAGCATCGGGCTCGCCTGTGGCCGGCGTGCCCGGCGATCCCGGTTTTGCGACGGTCAGCCAAGGTTATCTCGAAGCTTCGAATGTCGATCCGGTCAAGGAAATCACCGATCTGATTTCGGCGCAGCGCGCCTATGAAATGAATTCCAAGGTCATCACGGCCGCGGACGAAATGGAAAGCACCGTGTCGAAAAACATGGGGTCGTGATGCTGATCTCGGTACTCAGACGCTCTGTCCTTTGTCTTGTCGTGGCGGGTCTTGCGTCGATCGAGGCGCAGGCGTTGGCGGCGGAGGAGTTGCTTCTGCCGGTGCCGAACGTGACGATTTATCCAAACGACACCATTCGGGAAAGCTGGATCGTCGAGCACGATTTTTCCGCAAGTCCGTTCCCTCCCAAGGGCGGAGTCATCGACGCGCGCGCGGCGCTTATCGGCAAAATCGCACGGCGCACTTTGCTGCCGGGCATGCCCATCCCAGTCACTGCCGTCGGCGAGCCTCGGCTCGTCAGCAATGGTGAAAGGGTGCGCGTCGTTTACACCGAAGGCGGCTTGACCATTACGACCTATGGTTCGGCTCTCCAAGCCGGCGGGGCCGGCGATGTCGTTTCGGTCCGCAATCTCGATAGCGGCCTGACCATTTCGGGTGTCGTGCAGCCGGATGGATCTATTAGCGTGAGCGGCGGCTGATGTTCCGTTTTTTTCTTGCGTTCGCTTTATGCCTCGCTGGCTTTGGCGCCGATGCCGCGGTGAGGATCAAGGATATTTCCCAACTCCAGGGCATACGCGACAATCAATTGCTCGGCTATGGCCTCGTGGTCGGATTGCAAAGCACCGGCGACACGCTGCGCAATTCGACCTTCACGGAACAGTCGATCCAGTCCATGTTGGACCGGATGGGGATCAATGTGCGCGGGATGGCGCTCAGAACGCGCAATGTGGCGGCCGTCATCGTGACGGCGGATCTGCCGCCCTATGTGAGCGCGGGGTCGAGGATCGATGTGACGGTCTCGTCACTGGGCGATGCGACGTCGCTTCTCGGCGGCACCTTGCTTATGACATCGCTGAATGGTCTCGATGGACAGACTTATGCCGTCGCACAAGGTTCGCTCGCCGTCACCGGTTTCGCCGCGACGGGACAAGCGGAAAGCCTTACGCAAAATGTTCCGACCACGGGCCGGATTCCCAATGGCGCCTTGATCGAGCGCGAGGTGCCTGGAACATTGCAGGACATCGCCAAACTGACGCTCGATCTGAAAAATCCGGATTTCAACACGGCTGTTCGGATTGCCGATGCGATCAATGGCTACGCGGTCGAACATTACGGAATGCGTGTTGCCCGCGAACAGGATCAAAAATCGGTCGCGTTGGAAAAGCCGCCGCATGTTACAACGGCCCGTTTCATGGCTGAAATCGGCGACCTTATGGTTCAAGCCGATTCGCCGGCCCGGGTGGTCATGGATTCGCGCAGCGGCACGATCGTGATCGGTCAAGACGTACAGATTTCCACGGTCGCCGTCACGCATGGAAATCTCACGGTGCGGATTACCGAAACGCCTGTGGTCTCGCAGCCGGCGCCATACTCACGCGGCAAAACGGTCGTCGTGCCGCGGACGGATATCGATGTGGCGCAGCAAGGCGGCCCAATGGTGATCTTGAACGGGACGAGCCTTCGCATTCTGGTCGCGGGATTGAACCGGATCGGATTGAAACCCTCGGGCATTATCTCGATTTTGCAGGCGATCAAAACCGCCGGTGCGTTGCAGGCCGATCTCGTCGTCCAATAATCCGCTCCACTGCCGCGCAAGCACAGCCCGGCGCAAGCTTATTTTGCAAGGTTCGCAATGCGCTTTCAGCATCGCGGCTCAGGCAGAAACTCAAGATCACTGTCCGCTTTTCCAGATGCGCTTCGAAGTGGATCAAGTGAAGTCGATATGAACCTAGCTCAATTTCATTCGACGCTGTTTGGGATCCTGCTGGCATTGGCCGCGACGGGTTTTGCCGGCGCCGGACTGTGCCTTGAGCCGAAGAAAGCCGAACCGGCGGCAAGGCCGCTCGAACCGAAAAATCCTGCGCTGCCGTCTCAGGCCGATGCCAAGTCCCAAATGACGGACATCCAGCGGTTCTGCTCGAACAATGCCGCGACTGCCGGCGATGCGAGAGCGGCGTGGCAGGCAGCGAAACTTATCGAGCTCGAAGAGCAGGTCAAGCAACGCATCGCCGAATTGGAAGCCAAGCGCGCCGAATATGAGCAATGGCTGAAAAAGCGCGAAGAGGCCATGAAGAAAGCGGAAGACGGTGTCGTGGCGATCTATTCGCGCATGCGCCCCGAAGCGGCCGCCTTGCAGCTTTCGGCCATGGACGACGAGATGGCCGCGACTTTATTGACGAAGCTGCCGCCGCGGACGGCAAGCGCCATTCTCAACGAGATCGAGCCTGGCCGTGCGGCGCGCCTGACGAATACGATGGCGGGTGTCGCGGCGCAGGACGGAAAGAAGTCCTAGATGCGATATCTCTTGTCTGCCTTCCTTGCCATTTCGCTCGGGGGATGCGCAGGCGATATCCGGGAAATCGGGACCGAGCCAAAGATGACGCCCGTCGGTACGGGTCTTTCGGTCGATATGCAGCCCACGGCAAGTGCATTGTTTATCCCGAGTCCGAAACAAAAATCACCCTCCATATGGGATGGCAACAAGTCCAATATTTTCAGCGATCCGCGCGCCACGCAAATCGGCGACGTCGTGACGATCAATATCGCGATCAACGATAGTGCCACTTTCGGAA
The DNA here is from genome assembly GCA_015655535.1 of Hyphomicrobiales bacterium. Classification (GTDB taxonomy): domain Bacteria; phylum Pseudomonadota; class Alphaproteobacteria; order Rhizobiales; family Beijerinckiaceae; genus Methyloferula. The sequence goes on from JAATEW010000066.1 coordinate 13,192, forward strand.
ATGCCACGGACCGGTCCTTGGATTCGGTCATCAACACGGGCTTCGATTGGAAATTGCAGCAGGACAATACGCAGAAAGAATTGAAGCCGACGGTCACGTCCGAATCTCTGTCTTCGACAAAAGGCGCGGGAAATATCGACCGGTCCGAAAAGATCCAATTGTCGGTCGCCGCGGTTGTCTCCGATGTTTTGCCGAACGGCAATCTGGTCGTCAGCGGATCGCAGGAAGTGCGCGTGAATTTCGAGCTGCGGCTTTTGAATGTCGCGGGCATCATCCGGCCACGGGATATCTCGCGCAACAATACGATCTCCTATGACAAGGTCGCGGAGGCCCGCATCTCATATGGCGGCCGCGGGCGCATCATGGAGGTTCAGCAACCGGCTCTGTTGCAACAGATCTACGATCGCTTGAAACCTTTCTAGAGCGGAACGAGGACTCCGGCACATGGCTTCGGATGAGGCGAGCGTAATGGCATCTGCTGCCGCCGGGAAAATATCGGTGACGGCGTGGTTTGCGATTATGGTCGTTTTGACTCTTGTCGCGGGCGGCGTCGGGGCCGCATTCGGCCTTTATCTGACGTCGCAGGCGAAGGAGATGCTGGGCCCGGTTGCCAAGGAGGTCACCGAGGTGCCGGCTCCGGCCCGCATGGTGAATCCGAATGTCCGCGACCTGCCGCCGATCATAACCAATATAGGCCAGACTTCGGACACATGGGTCAGGTTGCAGGCAGCGATCGTTTTCGATTCGGCATCGGTCGAAAAGCCGGATGTGATGGCGGCGGAGATCTCGGCCGATATTTTGGGTTTTCTGCAGACTCTCTCGATTCTGCAACTCAGCGGTCCGAGCGGCCTGCAGCATCTGCGAGAGGATTTGAACGATCGCGCGGTCGTGCGGTCGGATGGCCGCGTGCGCGAACTCGTGATTGAAAGCCTCGTGGTGCAATGAAGGCTTGGATCATCGCTTTGGCTCTGATACTCGCTGGAGCGGCGAGCGCGGCGGCCCAAACACCCGATCTAAACAGTTTGCTGCCAGCCGGCGGCGGGACCGCGGCTGGCCGGATCATCCAGCTCGTCGCGCTGCTCACGGTCTTGTCGGTGGCGCCGGGCCTCCTCGTCATGGTGACGAGCTTTACGCGTTTCGTCGTTGCCTTGTCGTTTTTACGCTCCGGCCTTGGCCTGCAAAGCACGCCGGCCAATCTCGTTCTGATCAGCCTGTCTTTGTTCATGACATTCTATGTCATGGCGCCGACCTTCGATTCGGCATGGCAAAATGGCGTCAGGCCATTGATGGAGAATACGCTCACGGAACAGGAGGCGTTTCCGAAAATCGTCGAGCCGTTCCGGGAATTTATGCTGAGCCAGGTCCGCGACAAGGATCTGAAGCTTTTCCACGACCTCGCCAAGGAATCCCTGAAGCCCGTGGATCAGACCGTTGTCGACCTCCGAATCCTGATTCCGGCCTTCATGATCTCCGAATTGAGGCGCGGCTTTGAAATGGGCTTTCTGATCGCGCTGCCATTTCTAGTTATCGACATGATCGTATCGACTTTAACCATGTCGATGGGCATGATGATGCTTCCGCCATCAGTCATTTCGCTGCCCGTTAAGATTTTATTCTTTATATTGATTGACGGTTGGAACATGTTGATTGGAAGTCTTGTGAGATCTTATTCGTAAAAGCCCGCGTTAATACCGCGGTAAATCTTTCGGGCTAAGGTCGCGATACGTCAGATTAGACCGCCATCCGTCTAAAGGCATCATGCCGCTCTGCCGTACCGGCGAAAATCCGGTATGTCCCCGCATTTTTCCAGTCAACCTTAGGGACATACGCTATGTCGAGCAGCATACTCGTTAACGCATCGGCTTTGACGGCACTCCAAGCCCTTAATCAGACGCAGCAAAATCTGCAGACCACGGAAAGCCAGGTTTCCACCGGTCTGAAAATTTCGACGGCCGCGGATAACGCCGCCTATTGGTCGATCGGGACGAAGATGTCCTCGCAGAATTCCGCCTTGGGCGCGGTCTCCGACGCACTCAATGAGAGCGGCTCCTTGCTGTCGACCATGACCACGGCGCTGAACAGCACCCTTTCGATCATGACCAAGATCCAGAACGATCTGATCTCGGCCGAGCAGCCTGGCGCTGACTCGTCGTCGATCCAAACCGATATCCAGTCGCAGCAGCAGGCGCTGTTGAGCATTGGCAACGCGGCGAACTTCAACGGTCAGAACTTCCTCAATACCTCGACGCCGGGAACCGTTGGACTCGTCGCCTCCTACGACCCGACAAACGGCGTTTCGACGATCAACATCGACACGACGAAAACCCAGCTTTTCAACGGCACTTTAGCGGCTGGCGGCGGTATTCTGGATACTGCCGGAACGGCGTCCGGGGTTTCGATTCTCTCGCTCAACATCGACGGCGTGACCTCCGGCGTCATTCAATCCATGTTGACGGATCTTCAGACGGCGGTCAGCTCTATCACGACAGCCTCTTCGACGTTGGGCGCCACCACGACCAACATTACCAACCAGCAGACCTTCGTGACAGCGCTCTCGGATTCTTTGACGAATGGCGTGGCGTCGCTGATCGACGCGGACATGAACCAGGCCTCGACAAAGCTTTCGGCCCTTCAGGTCCAGCAGCAGCTCGGTATTCAGGCGCTCAGCATCGCCAACAGCAATACCCAGCTCATCCTGAAGCTCTTCCAGTAAGGCAAGAGGTTCCAGTTGCCGGCCGCGCTTTCTGAAGGGGCGCGGCCGGTCTTTTCTGCAATGCTCACGCAAACTATCCCGCTCCAAATATTGAAGCGATCACATTTTAAGAATTTGGACTGATTCAATCCAGGTTCATCGTGATCTCATTACCGGTTAAGATTCTGTTTTTCTTATTGATTGACGTTTGGAACGTGCTTATCACCGGACGGTGACGCCATCTTTCTGAAGGCCTGGGCTGACGGCAAGGCCGCGGCTGTTAAGGTTTTGGTAAGTCTTGCGCGTTATGGTTAACGCACGTCAGATTAGACCGCGATTCCGTCTAAAGGCATTAAGCCGCTCTGCCGTACCGGCGAAAATCCGGTATGTCCCCGCATTTTCCAGTCAACTTTAGGGACATATGCTATGTCGAGCAGCATACTCGTTAACGCATCGGCTTTGACGGCACTCCAAGCCCTTA
>JAATEW010000090.1 GCA_015655535.1 Hyphomicrobiales bacterium
GGTCGAGCACCTGCGGGGTATTGACCTCGACATAGCCCTCGGCCTGCTGACGCCGCCGCATGTAGGAGATGAGCGTCTGGAAGAGCGTCCAGCCTTTCGGATGCCAGAAGACCGTGCCCGGCCCCTCCTCCTGGAAGTGAAAGAGGTCCATCTCGCGGCCGAGGCGGCGATGATCGCGCTTCTCGGCCTCTTCGAGCATTTTTAAGTAAGCGTCGAGTTCCTTCTGCGAGGCGAAGGCCGTCGCGTAGATGCGCTGGAGCATGGGCTTCGTGGAATCGCCACGCCAATAGGCGCCGGCCACCTTCATGATCTTGAAGGCCGTGCCGACCTTGCCGGTCGAAGGCAAATGCGGGCCGCGGCAGAGATCGAGCCAATCGCCCTGCCGATAGATCTTCAGATCCTCATCGCCCGGAATGGAATCGACGAGTTCGACCTTGAAGGCCTCGCCATGTTTTTCGAACCAGGATTTCGCCTGATCGCGCGTCCAGACTTCCTTGGTGAAAGGCGAATCCTTGGCGACGATCTCGGCCATCTTCTTTTCGATGGCCGCGAAATCTTCGGGCGTAAAAGGCTGCTCGCGATAGAAATCGTAATAGAAGCCGTTCTCGATCACCGGGCCGATCGTCACCTGCGTGCCGGGATAAAGGGTCTGCACCGCTTCGGCCATCACATGCGCCGCGTCATGGCGGATCAGTTCGAGGCCGCGCGGGTCTTCGCGCGTGACAAACTCAACCTTGGCATCGTTCGAGAGCCGGTCGGTGAGATCGGTCAGCTTGCCGTCGACCGCCATGGCGAGGGTTTTCTTGGCAAGCGAGGGCGAGATGCTTTTGGCGATTTCGAGGCCGCTGATGCCGGGCTCGAAAGGGCGCGATGCGCCGTCCGGAAAAGTCACATGGATCAAGTTCATCTCCTATGCTCACTCGCCGAGACCATCGGCGTAAGCTTGGGCTTGAAAGAAAGCGGAGGCAGTTTGATGGGCGAATTGACTCGCGCGAGCCGCACTTTCACGCGCCTATATAATCAATCAAAGGCTTAGCGCAAATGACGCCGTTCTCCTGCCCTTTGTCCTTGCCTGCGCCGCGTGATCATTATATACGTAATGGTATAATGTAGGAGGCAGGTCATGGCAACGGTCATCACCATCAACCGCCCGGACGTCGTCGCGCTCGTCGAAGAAGCAGCAAAGAGGATGACCGGAGGCAACAAGACGGAGGCGGTCGAACTCGCCATGCGGCGACTGCTTGAGCAGGAAGCCCGCACCCGCACTTTATTTGGCGCCCATAAAGGCTCTGTGCGCGTTGCCGAAGGCGTGGACCTGACCGCGCCCATTCTGGATGTGATGCCGGACGCTGAAACCGGCGTTGAAGTCGAGCGATGACGGAGGCTCTCCTGCTCGACACCCATATTGCCCTGTGGCTCGACAGCGGCAACGATCGGCTGAGCCGTTCAACCCGCGCCTTAATCGACACCTGCTGGCAGAACGGCGGGGTCATTTTTCTGAGCTCCGTGACGAGCTGGGAGATCGCCCTGCTCGTCGATACGAGACGGATTGAACTCGATGTTCCGGTCGATGATTGGGTTCAGCGTTTCCTGGATCGGCCAGGCATAAAAGGTGTGCCGTTGGCACATCGCGCCGCCGCCCGCAGTTACAAGCTCCAGCATTTTGAACATCGCGATCCGGCGGACCGGCTTCTGATCGCCACAGCAATGGAGCTACGCTGTCCGCTTGTCACTTACGATGAACGCATAACACAATTCGGTAAAAAACGCGGGCGGCAGCAAGGGTTTTCTGTCGAGATATAAGTTGGCGCAAATCGTGCCGCGACCCCTCCCCTTTTTAAGGGGAGGGTGGCCGCGCCAGCGGCCGGGTGGGTCGTTCTGTCTCAGAACCCCATCCGCCCCGCTTCGCGGGGCACCTTCCCCTTTAGTGGAAGGATTGGTGCCTAACGATCAGCGCAGAGTCTCAATGCGCCAGCACCGCGAGCAATAGCAGCGCGACAATGTTGGTGATCTTGATCGCCGGGTTCACCGCCGGGCCCGCCGTATCCTTGTAAGGATCGCCGACCGTGTCGCCGGGGACGGAGGCCTTATGCGCTTCCCCGCCCTTATAGTGCTTGACGCCATCCTTATCGATGAAGCCATCCTCGAAGCTCTTCTTGGCATTGTCCCAGGCGCCGCCGCCGGACGTCATCGAGATCGCCACGAAGAGCCCGTTGACGATGACGCCCAAAAGCGAAGCGCCCAACGCCGCGAAGGCCGAAGCCTTCGAGCCCGAGATCAGCAGCACGCCGAAATAGACGACGAGCGGCGCCAGCACAGGCAGCAGCGACGGAATGATCATTTCCTTGATCGCGGCCTTGGTCAGCATGTCCACGGCGCGGCCGTAATCGGGCCGGTCGAGGCCCTGCATGATGCCGGGCTTTTCCTTGAACTGCCGCCGCACTTCTTCCACCACCGAGCCCGCGGCCCGGCCAACAGCCGTCATCGCAATGCCGCCGAAGAGATAGGGGATCAAACCGCCGAAGATGAGGCCAGCGACGACATAAGGATTGGAGAGGTCGAAATTCACCGCCCCGACATTGGCGAAATAAGGCACGCCGCTCTCGACGAAATGTTTGATGTCGTTCGTATAGGCGGCAAAGAGCACGAGCGCGCCGAGGCCCGCCGAGCCGATCGCATAGCCCTTGGTCACCGCCTTCGTCGTATTGCCGACCGCATCGAGCGCGTCGGTCGCGTGCCGCACATCCTTCGGCAGGCCGGCCATTTCGGCAATGCCGCCGGCATTATCCGTCACCGGGCCGAAGGCGTCGAGCGCCACGATCATGCCGGCGAGGCCGAGCATGGTCGTCACCGCGATCGCCGTGCCGAAGAGCCCGGCGAGCTGATAGGTCGCGATAATGCCGGCGACGATAACGAGCGCCGGAAGCGCGGTCGATTCCAGCGACACCGCGAGGCCCTGGATCACATTGGTGCCATGGCCGGTGACGCTCGCCTTTGCGATCGACTTGACCGGACGGAAATTGGTGCCGGTATAATATTAGGTGATCCAGACGAGCAGGCCGGTGACGATGAGGCCGACGACCATGCAATAGAATAAAGCCCAGCCGGTATAACCGCCCAGGCCATCAAGATCGGCGCCGATCACCCGGTCCATGCCGCCCAGCACATAATGGGTCACCCCATAGATGCCGATCGCGGAGAGGATGACGGTGGTCCAGAGGCCCTTGTAGAGCGCGCCCATGATGTTGTTGGAGGCGCCGAGGCGGACGAA
>JAATEW010000229.1 GCA_015655535.1 Hyphomicrobiales bacterium
GTCATCGGCTTCCGCGACCGGGATGATGCCTTCCGCGACGCTGTCCGCGACAGCCTTGCCGACGGCATGCTGAGCCGGTCCGAACATCTGGACGGCCTGCTTGGCGCCCTTGATGGTGACCTTGTTAAACAAGGTCGTGTTCGGCTTGCAGAGCAGGTTCGGGGCGACAACCGCGAGGAGCGTCGTGAAGCCGTCCTTGTTGTTGACCCGCGCATTGGCGAACGCCGATTCGGCGGCGCTGCCACGCGGTCCCATGATGAGATCGATATGAGCGATTTCATTGCCGTCGCCAACAAGCGACTCGCCGACCATAAGCTTATTAATCACGGCCATTTACAAACTCCTCAGAAAGGGGACTTTTCGATGAGCTGTCGAGGTATCCCGACAGACATAAATTCATAGAACGCAATTGAACACATGCGTCCAAATACGCTCTATCAGCTTTTTTTATCGCATTTTCAACGGCGAAGCCGGGGAGGCTCACCTGATAATGCTCTATCCTTGCTGTCAGCGCCCTTGCTTGGGCCGGTTGGCCAGATAGCCGCGGATCTCTCCGCGGCGCCACTCAACCATTTATGCGGGGCCGGAGCAAGATGCTCGATAGCCGATCGGCGAAGAGAGTGCCAACGGTGAGATCGGCGTTCGTGCCTGGGTTGCGGCCTTGCGCCTTGAGCCGCGTGTCGAAGGCCATGAGATCGTCGAAAGACTCCTCAGGTCTTGGCCGGGCCTCGAATCGCGCAAAGGCGTCAAAGGCTTCCATTCGAACGGCCTCGGCGGCCTCCAGGCCGAATTTGCGCATGATATGCGTATCGGGAAATTTCGCCAGAAAAGCGAGATAAGTTGTAACGGTCGTCCAGGGCGCACTCCATCCGCGATCTCTGGCTTTTTTGAGGGCGCTGAGCCCTGTCATAAAAACATCTTCAAAATTCGACACATATTGGAAGGCGATACGGTCGCGCAAAGCGGCTTCCGCCATGGCTTCGCGCAAAGTTACGGTCGCGGGCGCATGGACATCATGCTGCGCGGCGTCGCCAAGGCCGCCCGGCGAAGCGCGGGCAATGGCCCGAAACGTATCTTCGGCATCGGCGCGAGTGAGCCTGCCTAAAATTTCAGCCAGAGCCATGCGCAGATCAGGTATGCCACGCTCCGCCGCAGCCGCGAGAGGTGCGCATAAAAGCAGAATGCCGAGATTTGTATTCATTCCAACCGCGGCGAAACTCGCTTCGACCGCGTCGCGGATACGCCGGCCGACGGTATGGCTTTGCCGTGCGAGACATGGCGCCGCCGCCGCGGCGCTCGCCAGAAAATGCTCAACCGTCATGCCATGGCCTTCGGCGAAGACATGAACATTGCCAGGTTTCAAGGCCAGGATTTCATCGCGGCAGGAGGCGATGAAAGCCTCGGCGATGTCGGCCTCGAGGCTCATCGCGCGGTTTTGGCGAGATCGAGATCGAGCCGTGACAGAAGATCGCCCGCGAGCCGGTCGGCGATCGAAAATCCAGTGATGCTTTGCAGGCCGCGCCAGCCGGGCATGCTATTGACTTCGAGCACGGTCAGACGCCCGTCGCGCTCGCATAAAAGATCGACGCCGGCGAAATCGGCACCGATGGCCTTTGCCGAGCGCAGCGACAAATCGCGCATCTCGTCGGTGATTTCGATCGGCTCGGGTTTGGCACCGAGTTTGACATTGGTGATCCAATGCCTTGCATGGCGGCTCATGGCGGCGATGATCTCGCCGCGCGAGACAAGTACGCGGATATCGCGAAACCCGTCCTGCTCGACGCCGACGAATCGCTGCAAATAATAGACGCCCTCGACGGCTTCGATCTCGGGCAGATCGGACTCGCGCCGGATGAGCTTCAACCCGCGCCCTTGCGCGCCGAAGAGCGGCTTCAAGACCAAGGGTCCACGCGTGCATTCGCGCCTGACGATCACCCGGGCGGCGGCTGCCGTCTGCACCGTCCAGGTCGCGGGTGTCGGGATATTATTGGAAGCGAGATAAAAACTCGTCGCGGCTTTGTCGACGCAGCGTTCGATCGTGCGTGCCGAGTTCAAGACGGGCACGTTTATGTCGCCTAATGCGTGCAGAACACTGAGGCGTGTCGTCACCGATTCGAATGTGCCGGCGCCGATCGCGCGGGCGAAGACCGCATCGGGCAGCCGTCCGCCGAAGCCTGGAATGACCAGACCAGAGGGCCTTCGCGTATCGAAGCCGCAGCTTGAGAGCCTGATCGGAATGGCTCTCGCACCCGCGCGTGCAAAAGCCGCGGTCAGAGCGCGCGCATGCCAATCGAAGCGGTCGATGGCAAGCGCAATCTGCGGCGCGTCCGGCTCCCTTTTCGGCGGTTGTTTCAGAGCGGAGGAATCAGCCAAACGAGGCATCGAGCAGAGCCAGATCGATCTGTCCGGCGCGGAAGGTCTCGCCAGTCTCGACCGCCGTCACCATGGCGGCCGCCGGACTGAAGAGCGTCGGATCGATCTTATAGAAATCGCCCTTATAGGTCTTGAAGATCTGCGCGAAGGGCTGGCCGTAATCGCGCGAGGTCGTGCTCGGCAAAGCGGCTGCGAGTTCCTTTGCCTCGTTCGCGGGCCCGGTCACGAAAAGATGCGCCTGGCCGCCATAGATGATCGCATCATTGGTGCGGCCCATGGCGGTCACGAAATCCGGATGCGGCGGCGACAGAGGTGCCGTCGCAATGCCGTCGATCACGCGCGACAGCGGGAATTTAAGCTCATGCACTTTGTGCATGGCGACTTCGAGCACGCGGGCCACGACCTGCACGCCGCCTGCGAGACTGCGCGTCGGCGCATAGACGAAGGCGACACGATCGGTGGCGACTTTGCAGGCCTGGGCGACCTTGTCGACGACTTCCGGCGGCGGCGGGCGGTCGCCTTCGAGCACCAATGTGGCGCGATCGGCGACGTCGGCATAGCCGAGGTCGTGAAAGAGCGGCTCCTTCAAGGCCAGGGCCCGCGCGGGGCCCGAGCCCAAAGCGAAAAAGGCACCCTTGCCTTCGCCATGCTGGAGGCTCCAGCCGGCATATTGGCTGCCGAGGCAGGCGATCACAGGGTCTTTCGTGCGCACCGTCAGATGAAACGGCCAGTTCGGGCTCGCATTGAACGGTGTGAGAGTCACGGTGCCGAGGCCGCCGAGGCAGATCTCGGCCATCAACATGCCGGCGTCGATCCCGCCGATCACGGCGGAGCCCGCGTCGATCAGAGTTTCGCCGCGCTCGCCCTTGGTGACGATGCAGCGGAATTTGGTGGCCTCATGGACGAGCCTGTCGACCAAGTGGCCTGCCAGCGTATTGACGCTGATCTCCGGTGTATCTGTCATGCGGCGGCTTCCCTTTGATTGATCGAGAGGAGTGTCAGAATCTGCGCGGCGCGCTCGTCGAGAAGGCGCCGTACGGAAAGAAGATCGGGCCCGCTCGCCGTCACGGTGCAGAGCGGATCGTGTTCGGCAACCGCGCTTGCGGGCTTTTGCCGGTCGGCTGCCCACACCGGCCAATCGCAAGCGGGCATGGACGCAATCTCGCGCGGCGCATAGACGAAGCAGGCGGCCTCAGCCGGTTCAAAGCGCAGCGGCTCATCCGGCAAATGTCCGCGGCAGGCTTCGATATGGGCGCGCAGCAGTTGGCCGTCGCGGTCGCGAAAAATATCGAGCGTGGCGCCGGGACGCGGATTGATTTCGATCAGGTGAAAATCCGATCCATCGACCAGAAAGTCCACGCTGTTCAAACCGACGAGATGCACAGCGGCGGTGATGTCGCGCGACGCGCGGGTGAGCGCATCCGCGAGTGTCGCATCGAGAGACGCTGGCCGTGCCGCGCCGCCAAAGCGCCAAGGCTGACCCGGCGCGGGCGCCGACCATTGTTCGCTGAAACCGAGCACCGCGGCGCGCGTTCCGTCGCCCAGGACCATGGCAGAAACAGGCCTGCCAGCAACGCGGCGCTGATAATAGTCGCCCGGCGCGAGCGCTTCAGCGTCGGCAGCGGCTATATGCACGCCACCGGATCCGCCCGCATGTTTGACGAGCCATTGGCTGGAATCTTTTGGCGTGTCGAACGAAATGTCCGGATGCGGAATGTGGAGGTCTGCGCAAAGCGCCGCGAGAGAAACAGGATCTTTCACGCGCGCAACGGTCGCGGGCGCATTGCCGAGCAGCACCCAATGTTTTGCGATTTCGTCCAAAAGCCCGGTGCGGTCCTCGAACCCGGCGCCATAGATGAGCCCGATCACCTTTTTGTCTTCGGCGAGCGCCGTCAAAGCCGCCATCAGGGGCGCCGCTTCGAAGCCATGCACAAAATCGCCTTCGACCAATGAATTGGCCGCGGCAAGTTCGCGCGTGTCGAGATCGTCGAAAAAATCACAGACCAATGCCACATAGCCCGCCGCCCGCGCGGCCTGCGCCAAAGCGCGGCCGGACGGTGCGGCGATCAAGACGCACGCGCGCTCAGACGAGGGTGCGCGCGAGGGTGAAAGCATCGCGGAAATCGAGGCACAGCGCCTTGTCGGTTGTCGCCATTTTCTGGAAGAGCTGAGATTCCGTCTTGTACTTGATGTCGCCGATCGCGAGCGGACCGACGCCGAGAATGCCGCCGACGAGCTCCTTGCCATTGTCCATCAGTTCCAGGCCCTCGACGCCATAGGGTGGCACGGCGTTCACGTCGGCTGTGACGAGAAGGTTCGGAGCTTTCTTCAAATCCTCGGCCGAGAGAATCTGCAACCCCGCGCGCCCGGCGCAAAGTGCGACATCGGCTTTCGTGAGAGCGGCAAGCCTCAGTTCCGGCGTGCTCGCGTCGACCGGAATGACGGTCGCGTTGAAGCGCTTCTTCACTTCCTCGGCGCTCTTCGCAACGCGGCCAATGCCGTCATGCCCGGCGAATGTCACTTCGGCACCTTCCAGCGCGGCGATGACGCCAGAGGAGAAGCCGACGACGCCCGTTGCGCCGTAGATGACGAATTTCGTTCCGGCGAGCGTCTTGTTCTTCTTTGTCTTGAGCAATTTCTCGACGCAGGCGACCATGGCGGCGGCAGTGGTGAAGGAACCTGCCGGGTCGGCGAAGATCGAAATCTCGAAGGGCTTCAGCAAGGTCTTACGCGCCACATCGACCATGTCGAGCGCGAGAATCGCGTCCTTGCCGGCGATGAAGACGGCCGTGCGCAGGCAATCCTTGGGCGAGCGCGAGAACATCGCATCCTGCACCAGCGGCATGACTTCATCCAAAGTCACGTTGCTGTAAGGGGTGACCGAATCATAGCCCGCGTCGAGCGCCATGTTCACGTCGAAAGGGCTCATATGTTTCAAAGGGCTCAGCATATGCAAAATGGTTTTTGCCATTCTTTTTCATCCCGACTGGATTTGATGTTCGAGGTTTTTTGTTTCGATATTGGTCTCAATCCTGGCGCTGTGATTGAGGCCTTTGCAGATTAACACGTCCAAATGCAAGAGGGCGGCATCTTGCGAGATCTGGTCGACCAGGCGTCTTGCTTCGCCCTCGCTTTCGGCGAAGGCAAACCCCGTCGGCCCCCACGAGCTTTGGCCAAGCCCATGGGCCCCGGCTTCGCCGAGCGCGGCCATGATTTTTCCGACGGCGGGGCTTGTATAGCGGCCGCCTTGCGCCGGTGCAAAATAATCGCCGAGAATTGTCTGAACTTGAGCGATCGCGGCGCCGAATTGCCCAATATCGCTTTCAACTAGAGCAGGAAGCGCCTGCATCAACACATGCCGGCAAATGTCGGCCGCGGCCGCTGCCTGAAACTGAGGCAATGTGGCAAAGGCCGCACGTTCGTCTTCGCCGTGCACACCTTTTATGCCTTTGTCCATCACGAGAACGATCCGCCAGAATTCGGGAAACGCCAGACGCGCGAGAACCGGCGGCGTGCCCTTGCGCGTACCATGGCCGCCATCGACGATCAATCCGCCCTGCGCAAAGAGCCCGGCACCGGCGCCGGAGCGCGCGCCGCGCTGCAATTGCTCGGCATCGCCCGGTATGTCGAGGTCGAAGCCTTCGAGGCGGCGCAGCGCGGTCGCGACGGCGAGCGCCAATTGCGTTCCGGAGCCCAGGCCCGCATGGGCGGGGATGGCCTCGCGTAAAATAAGTTGATGATGCCCCGTCAAGCCCAGATGCCTTTGCATCTTTTCAAGATGCGCGGCGGCGCGCGCATGTTCCGGCCCGGTAACATGTTGTGACGAAGCCCGAGCCAGAGTGAGCGTGGTCGCGGGCGCATCCAAGGCGAGGCCTATGCTGCCAAAACGCCGCCCGATGCTTCCATTGAGATCGAGAAATCCTAGATGAAGACGTGCGGTGGCCTGCACTGCGACGTTGTTCGGCATATTTCCTCGGCAATTCTACGGATGAAGCGCCTTGCGTCTGCCGGAGCGCGGTCTAGACTGGTATCAAATATATCTGCGTTGCCAACTGGTCATCAGTGCGGCCAAGACGCGCTTTCAAACCGGACGGCGGTGATGAGCGACAAACCTCAAGAAAAAACCTATAGCGAAAACGAAATCAAAGAGCGACTCGCCGCCGAAATTCCGCTTTGGACCTATGAAGGTGGCTGGATCAGGCGAACTTTCAAGACGGCTGGCTGGAAAGGCACGCTGATGGTCATCAATACGGTCGGCCATCTCGCCGAGGCCGCGTGGCACCACCCGGACATTACAGCCTCCTATGCCTGGGTCGAGGTCCGCCTGCAGACGCATACGGCCAAGGGAATCACCGATAAGGACTTCACTTTAGCCAAGAAGATCGAGGACGTCGTGCAATGGCAGCCGGGCAAGGATGGCGGCGCGCTCGAAGGAACGCCGGAGGATCCGCGCTTCGCCTATATCAAATACGGCAAGTAACGTGTGCGCGATTTGCGTCGGCGCTCAAGCCTCGGTAGAAGGCGATTCATGTGAACGGACTCGCGGCGCTTTGAACGGGAACTGTGATAAATCTTTCACATGATATTGATCGAAACCAACCTCAGGGCCGGGCGATCGATTTCGATTTCAGGGTCTGAAAGCGATCTGCGGGGAGGCAATGGATAAGGCATGGATTGACGGAGCCGCCGTTTCCTTGGAAACGGCCGCGGCGGCAGCCGCGCTCGTGCTCAAAACCGCGCGCCTGCCGGCCATTGCCGGTCTTGGCACGGATGTCGCCGGCACACGTGCGGCCATCCTTCTGGCGGACAAGCTGCATGGCGCCATCGACCATATGCGCTCGGAGATCGTGTTCCGCGATCTCGACGTGCTGCGCCAGGCGGGCGCCATGGTTACGACCGTGGGCGAAGCGCGTCTGCGCGGCGACGTGCTGCTTTTCATCGGCGCGAATCTGACCAAGGCCTGGCCGCCTCTGATGGACGCTCTGCGGCCGGATCTGGCGCCTGTCCTCGAAGCCGAGATCACGGCCCGCAAAATCATCTGGATCGGCGCGGGCAGAGGCGAGGCCCCGGCTGGCACGCTCGAAGTCGCGGCGACCCCCGCCGCCCTGCCGAACATTCTCGCCTCTCTCAGAGCCATTGTGCTTGGCCGCAAGACCATGCAAGGGCCGGCCATTACGAAGAAGCTCACCGAGGTCGCGGAGATTTTGAAAGCCGCGCCTTTCGGCGTCGCCGTCTGGTCGGCGGAATCGGCCGATATGCTCTCGATCGAGATGCTGACCGGCCTCATTATCGATCTCAACAAGAACACGCGTTTTTCGAGCGTGCGCCTGGTGGCGCCGATGAATGCGGCGGGCGTCGTGCTCACCTCCGGCTGGATGACGGGTTTTCCGGTCCGCACCGGCTTCGGGCGCGGCTATCCCGAACATGATACGTGGCGGTTCGAGTCGACGCGGCTGATCGACAGCGGCGAGGCCGACGCGGCGATCTGGATCTCGGCCTATGGCGCGGAAGCCCCGCCCTGGACCAAGCAAGTGCCGCTCATCGCTTTGAGCGCGCCGGGAACGAGCTTTCCAGCCGAACCGCATGTGCGCTTCGAGGTCGGCAGGCCCGGCGTCGATTATGACTCGACCGAATATGTGCCGCAGGCCGGCACGCTTGTCGCGGTCGAGGCGACGGACCGCAGCGAGGCGTCAAGCGTCGCGCATATCCTTGGCCTCATCGACGCCGAACTCGCAAAGGGAGAATGAGCATGTTGATACGCCTTGCGGGCGGCCGCGTGATCGATCCGGTCAACAATCGCGACGCGGTCGGCGATCTTTGGATCAGGGACGGGCGCATTATCGATCCGCCCGAGCATGAGCAGCCGGACCAGACTCATGACGTCACCGGCAAGATCGTCATGGACGGCGCGATAGACATTAATTCCAACATCGCGGGCGGAAATGTGAACAC
>JAATEW010000293.1 GCA_015655535.1 Hyphomicrobiales bacterium
CGACGCTTTGACGCGCGCGCATCTGCAGGATTCGCTCATGCAGATTCATGTCAATCTCGGCAATACGGTCATTATGATCACGCATGATGTCGATGAAGCCGTGTTGCTTTCCGACCGCATCGTAATGATGACGAATGGACCTTCGGCCCATATCGGCGACATACTCGATATCGCACTGCCGCGTCCGCGCAAAAGGCTCGAACTCGCCAGCCATCCGACCTATCTCGCGGCGCGCGAAGCCGTGCTGAAATTCCTCTACGAGCGCAATCGTTTCGTCGAAGCGGCGTGATGAGCGAGCCTCTCGTCATCATCGGGCAGGGGATGGCAGCGACGAAGCTCGTCGAGGAATTGTCGGCGCATGCGCTTGGCCGCTATTCGATCATCGTCATCGGCAAGGAGCCGCGCCGCGCCTATAATCGCGTGCTGCTCTCCTCGCTGCTGGCGGGCGAGATTGCTGCCGAAGAGCTTGAATTGAAATCGGCAGACTGGTGGCGGCACCAGGGCGTCACCAATGTCTATGGCCGCGGCGTCGCTTCGATCGACCGTCACGCGAAAATGGTAACATTGGAAGACGGCGTATCCTTTGGCTATGAAAAGCTGGTGCTCGCCACAGGTTCGCATCCGGTCGTGCCGCCCATTCCGGGCATGGACCTTAAAGGTGTCATGACCTTTCGTGTCATGGCTGATGTCGATGCGATGATGGCTGGCGCGCAATCGGGCCGCGCTGCCGTCGTCATCGGCGGCGGCCTTTTAGGGCTGGAGGCCGCCTATGGCCTGGCGCATGCCGGCGTGAAAGTGACGCTCATCCATCTCATGGACCGGCTGATGGAACGCCAGCTCGACGTGCCGGCCGCCGCGCTTCTCAAAGCCACGGTCGAGGCGAAAGGCGTCGAGGTTTTGCTCGAAGCCAAGACCGCGCGCGTCATCGGGACGGATAGGGTCGAGGCGGTCGAGCTTGCGGACGGCCGCGTGATCCCTGCCGATCTCGTCGTCTGCGCCATAGGCATCAGCCCGAATGCGGATCTGGCGCGCATGGCCGGCCTGGAGACCAAGCGCGGCATTCTCGTCGATGACGGGCTTTGCACATCCGATCCGTCGATCTTCGCGCTTGGCGAATGCGCCGAACATCGCGGCGTTTCCTATGGCCTTGTGGAACCGGCCTATGAGCAGGCGCGTATTCTTGCGCGCCGCCTCGCCGGAGACGCCAAGGCGACTTATGCTGGCTCCGTGCTCGCGACTAATCTGAAAGTGTCGGGCGTCTCGGTTTTTTCGGCCGGCGATTTTCTGGGCGAAGACAAGGATGCGGTCATCTTCAAGGATGAGGCGCGCGGCATTTACAAAAAGCTGGTGGTCGAGAGCGAACATTTGACCGGCGCGGTTCTCTACGGCGATACGTCGGACGGGCTTTACTATCTGGGTCTCATGCGCTCGAAGGCCGAAGTGCCGGCGTTCCGTCACGACCTTATCTTCGGGCCGCAACAACAAGCGTGAGGCAGCGCGCGGCACGCGCGATACAGAAAGCGTGAGGATGATATGAGCGGCGATTTCACGCTGGAACAGAAGCGTTATCTCGAAGGCTTTTCGTCGGGCCTCCAGGTGGCGCGCTTCGGCCGCGGCGCTGTGGCGCCTGCGGCGGCGCCTTCGAAACCCACGGGTCCCGATGCACCGCATTTGGAAGCCATGGCGCGCTTCGAAGCGCAGGGCAAGAAACTCTCCGATCCGGAAAAATGGAAGCGCGAGGAACATCCGTTCGACGCCTACGGCCGGCTGAAGGATCAGGCGGAAAAGAATGAGTTTCCGACACCCGCAGATAATTTCCGCTGGCGCTTTCTGGGCCTCTTCTATGTCGCGCCGACGCAAGAGGCCTATATGTGCCGCTTGCGCATTCCAAACGGCATTCTCACCCATACGCAATTTTCTGGCGTCGCCGATCTCGCCGATCGTTACGCGGGCGGCTATGCGCATGTCACGACCAGAGCCAATCTTCAGATCCGCGAAGTCGCCGCGAAGCATGCAACCGATGTGCTCGAAGCCGTGCTCGACATCGGCCTTTGCTCGCGCGGCGCCGGAGCCGATAATATCCGCAATGTCACAGGCGATGCGACGGCGGGCATCTGGCCGCACGAGCTTCTCGATACGCGTCCCTATGCGCGCGAATGGCATTTCCATATTTTGAACAATCGCGTGCTGACGGGCCTGCCGCGCAAGTTCAATGTCGCATACGACGGCGGCGGCGGCGTGCCGACGCTCGAAGATACCAATGATATCGGCTTTCAAGCCGTCGAGGTACTGCCGGGCGCGGATGTCGCGCGCGGCATTTATTTCCGCCTCATGCTCGGCGGCATCACGGGTCATAAGGATCTGGCGCGCGACACGGGCGTCGTGATCCCGCCGGAACACGCGACCAAGGTCGGCGACGCTATCATCAAGGTGTTCATCGATCACGGTGATCGCACCAATCGCGCCAAGGCGCGGCTCAAATATGTGCTCGATGCCTGGGGATTCGAGAAATTCCTAAGCGCGGTCGAAGACAAGCTCGGCCATAGACTCTTGCGCGTCGATGCGGATCATATCGCGGCGCGCCCGCAGCAGGACCGCCATGCGCATGTCGGCGTCCATGCGCAAAAGCAGGAGGGGCTCTCCTATATCGGCGTGGTTCTGCCGGTCGGCAAAATGCTTTCCGCGCAAATGCGGGAACTCGCTGCCATCGCGCATGACTGCGGCGACGGCGAATTGCGGCTGACCGTCTGGCAGAACCTTTTGATTTCCGGGATTCCCGAAGCGCGTCTCGCCGAAGCGCAAGAGCGGATCGAAAAGGCAGGCCTCGAATGGCGCGCGTCGAGCTTGCGTGCCGGGCTTGTCGCCTGCACCGGCTCGCGCGGCTGCCGCTTTTCAGCTTCCGATACAAAGGGCCATGCGGAAGCGATCGCAACCTATTGCGAAACTCGCGTCGCTCTCGACCAGCCGATCAATATTCATCTGACCGGCTGCCATAATTCCTGCGCGCAGCATTATATCAGCGACATCGGCCTTTTGGGCGCGCGCGTGCCCATCAACGAAGAGGGCGACACGGTCGAAGGCTATCATGTCTTCATCGGCGGCGGCTTTTCCACCGAAGGCACGATCGGCCGCG
This sequence comes from Hyphomicrobiales bacterium, assembly GCA_015655535.1. Lineage (GTDB taxonomy): Bacteria > Pseudomonadota > Alphaproteobacteria > Rhizobiales > Beijerinckiaceae > Methyloferula. The sequence continues at coordinate 3,134 of JAATEW010000293.1, forward strand.
AGATTTTTCACGATGTCAAAGCCGAGGACGTGCCTCAGACCGTCGAGCGGCTTTTGAAGGCCTATCTCAAGCATCGCGAAAGCCCGGAGGAAAGCTTCCACGCTTTCGCGACCGGCTGCGATGTCGCTGTGCTCAAACAATTCGCGATGAAAATCACCCTATGACCCAGCCGCCGACTATCCCGCCGCTGATCCCGGAGAATGCACCTTTCTCGGAAGAGCAGCGCGCCTGGCTCAATGGATTTTTCGCGGGGCTTCTGGCGCCGGAAACTCTGGCCGTGCAAGACGGCCAAGTGCCCATTATCGATGCCGATGACGGCGATGCGCCTTGGCATGACCCTTCAATGCCGCTCGATGAGCGCATGAAGCTGGCAGAAGGCAAGCCCTTGCGCCGCCGCATGATGGCGGCCATGGCGCAACAGGATTGCGGCCAATGCGGCTATGATTGCGAATCCTATGCGGATGCGATCATCAATCATAAAGAAGAGCGGCTGAACCTCTGCGTGCCCGGCGAGAAGCCGACCTTGCGCATGCTGAAAACCCTTGCCGAGGAAATGAACGCGGAGCAGCCGGTCGCCGAGGCGCCCGCCGTGCCGATCGCGCCGGAGGCTGCGCCGGGCGAGCCCGTGCCGCCCGGAACCTATGGCCGCGCGGCGCCGGCTTCGATCAGCTTTGCATCGCGCCGCCGCCTCAACAAGGAAGACTCTGAGAAGGCCACCTTCCACATCGAATTCGATCTGACCGGCAGCGGGCTTGCCTATAGCGTCGGCGACAGTCTTGGCGTGTTTCCGCAAAACGATCCGCATCTCGTCGATCAGGTGATCGCGGCGATCGGCGCCGGCCCAGCGATGAAGATTGGTGCGCGGCCGTTGCGTGACATTCTTCTCAATGCTCGCTCGCTCGGCGCACCGCCCGACGGGCTCTTCGAATTGATCTCCTATATGACCGGCCGCGAACGCCGCCAGAAGGCGAAGCTGCTCGCAATCGGCGAAGACCCCGATGGGGACGCCTCGACGCTCGACGTGCTCGCGGCGCTCGAAAAATTTCCAGGGCTGCGGCCGGATGCCGAAGCCTTTATCGAAGTGCTCGATCCTTTGCAGCCGCGGCTCTATTCGATCTCGTCCTCGCCGAAGCGCGATCCGCAGTGCCTCTCGCTCACCGTCGATCACGTGCGCTATGTGATCGGCGAGCGCATCCGCCGCGGCGTCGCCTCATCCTGGTTGAGCGAGGTGTTGACGCCGGGAACCAAGCTC
>JAATEW010000450.1 GCA_015655535.1 Hyphomicrobiales bacterium
AGAAGCTGCAAGGTCGCGTCGCCGAGGCCGCGTTTCGGCACGTTGAAGATGCGCTCGAAAGCGAGATCGTCGGCCGGCTGCGCGACGCAGCGCAGATAGGCAAGCGCATCGCGAATTTCAGCGCGCTCATAGAAACGCGGACCGCCGATGACTTTATAAGGCAGGCCGAGCGTGATGAAGCGCTCTTCGAATTCACGCATCTGAAACGAGGCGCGCACGAGAATGGCAACCTCGTCGAGGCTCATATCCTTGCGCTGCAGGCGTTCAATCTCTTCGCCGATCCCGCGCGCCTCTTCTTCCGAATCCCAGACGCCCGTCACGGTCGGCTTTTCACCCGCCACATCATCGGTGAATAGAGTCTTGCCGAGACGGCCTTCATTATGCGCGATGAGATTGGCTGCCGCCGCGAGAATATGGCCGGTCGAGCGATAATTGCGCTCCAGACGGATAATCTTCGCGCCCGGAAAATCTTTCTCGAAGCGCAGGATATTATCGACCTCGGCGCCGCGCCAGCCATAGATCGATTGATCGTCGTCGCCGACGCAGCAAACATTATGGCGGCCTTGCGCGAGCAGTCTCAGCCATAAATATTGGACCGTATTCGTGTCCTGATATTCGTCGACGAGCATATAGCGGAAGCGCTCTTGATAGGTCTTGAGCACATCCGCGTTCTCGCGAAAGAGCCGCAGACATTCGAGCATGAGGTCGCCGAAATCCGTGGCGTTCAGGATTTTCAGCCGTTCCTGGTAATGCGCGTAAAGCTCGCCGCCCTTGCCATTGGCGAAGGCCTGCGCTTCGCCTGCCGGCACATGCGCCGGATCGAGGCCGCGATTCTTCCAGGCGTCGATCTGATAGGCGAGCGAGCGAGCCGGCCAGCGCTTGTCGTCTATGTCGGCTGCCTGCAAAACCTGTTTCAGAAGCCTTATCTGATCGTCCGTATCGAGGATGGTGAAATCGGATTTCAGCCCGACCAACTCGGCGTGACGGCGCAGGATCTTGGCAGAGATCGCGTGAAAGGTCCCGAGCCAGGGCATGCCTTCGGCGACAGGCCCGGCGAGATAAGCGATGCGGTCCTTCATCTCGCGCGCGGCTTTATTGGTGAAGGTCACGGCAAGAATTTCATGCGGCCGCGCGCGGCCGGTTGCCAGAATATGCGCGATGCGCGTCGTCAGCACACGCGTCTTGCCGGTGCCCGCACCAGCCAGCACCAGCACCGGGCCTTCGGTCTCCTCGACGGCCTCGCGCTGCTCGGCGTTGAGCCCGTCGAGATAGCGGGCAAGGCCGGAAGCGGCCCGGGCGCGCGCAGCTATGCCGCCGTCCTGGACGGCATGCGCCGGGAACGGCGGCTCTGCTCTGGCGAAGGATTTGGTCAAGCTGGGAGCCTTCAGGACCGCTCACTATGGCGGGCCGGGACGAACAAATAGCGAATCATTAAGCCCAATGTGGGGCTTAGGCGCAACTCTGTCGAGGCGTCGTCCACTGTTCAGGAAGGCAAAAATGCCTTCCGTCATTGCGAGGAGCGAAGCGACGAAGCAATCCAGAAGCAAAAGCAACAGCATTGGCCTGGATTGCTTCGCTTCGCTCGCAATGACGGCGGCAGAAATTGGTCTTATTTCAGACTGGGCAGCGCGAGGGCTTGCCTTCGGCATCCTGGAAGGGAAAAAGCCCGGCGCGGAAGCTTTCGGCCATATGATTGGCTTTGGCGATGGCCTTTTCGGCATATTCAGGCGGCAGAGTCTCATTTGCCGTCTCGGTGAAGAGCTTCAGCCAAATGCCGAAATGCTCAAGCTCGATCGGCAATTTGACGTGATGCACAAAAGGATGGCCACTGTAGCGGTCGGTCTGCAGCAGCGCCCGCGACCAGAAATTCGCGACGACGCGCAAATGCACATCCCAATCTTCCACCACATTGTTGAAGATCGGGCCGAGGTCGGGATCCTTGCGCGCCTTGCCATAGAAATCACGGACGAGATTGGCGATCGCCTCTTCCATTTGGATCGTTTCAGCTTCCGTCACGGCCAGACCTCTCAGCTTAACTTGTATCTTATTATATATAAGAACCGATTGCCTTCGTCAGGCGTTTTGCCGCAGACAAGCAGAAAAGCAAAATCAGGCTGGATGGGGGAATGGGGTGCTGCGGTCTTCGTTCAACGGCGCCGCGTCCGTCCTGTGCGCTGGCCTGACTCTCTTATCGCCTGCCTATGCGCGCGAGCGCGTTTATCCCGCGCGCTTCGCGTTCCCAACCGGCCTCGACATACCACAGCCGCCCAAACGGCCACCAGATCTCACACCGCCGCCAAAAGCACCGGACCATGCGCCGGCGCAACCCGAAACAGCACTTCCCGATGCTGCCTGCGCGCGCGTGTTCGCCAGCGCCAAGCTGATCGCAACCCCTCTTCCCCCCATCGGCGGAGCCGAGGGCTGCGGCATTGCCGAGCCCGTCAAACTCACAGCGGTCGTGCTTGAAGATGGCACGCATGTTTTGCTTGAACCGCCGGCCACCATCCGTTGCACGCTGGCCGAAGCCCTCGGCGACTGGGTGCGAGACGATATCGCGCCGCTCGCCAAGAAAGCGGGCGCTGGGCTTTCGAAACTCGTCGGTTCGGAAGGCTATGAATGCCGGCCGCGCAACCGGGTGGAAGGCGCGAAGCTCAGCGAGCATGGCAAAGGCAATGCTTATGATCTTTTGGGCGTCGCGCTGAACAATGGCCAGAAGCTTATGCTCGACCATCAGACCGAGGCACGCGATTTCATGGCGTCACTGAAAAGCGCGAGCTGTGCAAGGTTCATGACCGTGCTTGGTCCCGGCTCGGATGGCTATCATGAAAGCCATCTTCATGTGGATCTTGCCGAACGGCACAGCGGCTATAAAATCTGCCAGTGGGATTTGAGGTAAGGCCCGCCGCAAATGAAAAAGCGAGCTCAGCAGAAATACCTAGCGATTTACCATCGCGATCATGTTCATATCCATTGCGTAAACATGTCCGCAAAGCGGCGCGTATTTGCTAATCGGCGCGGGCCTAATCGATCAACCGAACGGCAGGCTTAGCAGCCAATTGGCTGCATGATTTGGCTGCATGGTGAAACTGCGTTGGCCCAATATATATTTGTCTGAGGACCGAAGCATAAAGGGAAGGTGCAACATGGTTCGGAAAACTCTTGGAACTCTGCTCGCCGCTTTCATTGGTTTTCAACCTTTGGCGGCACATGCCGGAGCCTGCACGGACGAAATCGCCAAATTGCAAAAGCTGGCGAGCGCGTCGGTGCCGCGTGCTTTCGTTGGCCCGACCGGGCGTCAAACCATCGGCGCTCAGCTCCACCATCAGCCGACACCTGAGTCCATTGCACAAGCCAAAAGCGGCGCGGCGGATAGCGTCGACCTCGTCTTGGCCAAGGCCCGGGATTTGGATGCCGCCGGGAAAGAAGCCGAATGCATGGGTTCACTCGACAAGGCAAAATATCTGCTCGGTCTTGAGTGACGGCAGCGGGTTCTCCATCGCCGGGTTTTCAAAGCTGATCGCCTGAATCGGCGCGATCAGCCTCGTTTTGCTCGCCATCGTGGCGGACTTGGCTCCTCATTTTCAACGCCCCAGCGCCAAGCCGCGGGCCCGCGTTCGTCTTGCTGACATTTGTCGATTGATCCGCATCAACGCGGAGCTTCGGTGATTCGGCCATGGTGGATTGCGTGGGAGCCTGCGATGCTCCCTTGAATCGATAAGCATTTATATATTGTCAGGGAGGCCCAATGATCCGCCGCCGTACTCTTTTGCTGGGCATTCTTCCCATGCTGGCATTCTCCGGCGCATCGTCCGCACAGGGACTGGACCCGGAAGCGCAACGCGGTTTCAATTTCGCGCGGACCAATTGCTCCAAATGCCACGCCATCGGAAAGATAGGCAATTCGCCTCTCAGCGAGGCGCCGCCGTTTCGCACTTTGCACGAGCGCTATCCGGTAGAAGATCTCGCCGAGTCCTTCGCGGAAGGGATCCGGACAGGGCACCCGTCCATGCCGGAATGGCGCCTCGACGGCGCGCAAATCGACGATCTCATCGCTTATCTGAAAACATTGTGAGACGGCAAAGCGTGGCAGGATTCATTTTTGCCCGGCTACCGCATAAGCGTCACTTCCTCTTATCGCCGATCCTTATGGGACGTGCCCTGAACCATCGGCACATACGGCGGCGGCGATTTGGCAAGATTGTCCGTTTTTCTGGCATCTTTCGAGCGCTGCCTGATGCGCCAGCGTCTCCTCGGTTCGCCAACTGATCGCCCAGCTTCGCGCCGATCGCGCAAGCGCGCCGCAGCGATGCGCAAAAAAACTCCCCTGGCCGAGGCATTTATCCGACCCGCATCGCGCACGCGCCTCGGCGAGCGCCTCGCGCCTTGAATTCGCATTCCATGACATGCCCCATTTATCGACCTCTTTGCCGTAGACGATCGCGGCCCATGGTCCGAGGGGCGCCGTGTTGCGAAGCCGCTGCAACAATCCTAATGTGGGCTGATCCGACATGGGGAGACCGGCCTTGGTCTCGAATCCATGTATCGCGTCGATCATTTCCTGCGAGCCGGGATTTCCCGGATTATAATTCTGCTCGAAGAGCCGGTCCTTGATTTCGTCCAGCAGCGCAGGATCGTCGATCGCGCTGTCCTCGGCATGCGCGGTTTTTGTCCCAAGGCCGGATAGGCGCTTTTCCGCACTCTCCTTGAATTCGCAAGCCTCACAGGTCTGGACATAGGCTTTCAATTCATCCGCATTGTCGCGCGCGCCATCGAACTGCTGCTTCTCACTATCAAGCAGGTTCATCCGCTTTTGGAACTCGGCAGTGAAATCGTCCGGACATTGCAGACCGCATTCCGTTTGAAAGGCCTCGAGCTTGGCTCGATCATAGCCCGCCGCGCGAAGAAGGTTGGCGAGATGCGACAGTTCGTTGACATTGGCTGGATGCGCGAGTTTCGGCGTTTCGATAAGGGGGAGCGGTTTTTGAGGCTCGAAAAAACGCGTGCCCGCGTAAAGACCGCCGCCAATTAGCAGCAAACCGGCGAGCGCCGCCGCGACAGGTTTCCACCGCATATGCGGAGCGTTGGCCTTCGGCTTGGCTTTGGGTTTCTCGCGGCTGGTCGATTCAAGATATTTGCGGATCTCCGCCACCGTCTGCGGACGCTCATTTTCGTTGAGGCGCAAAGTCCAATCGATCAGACGCAGAAACGAAGCCTCGTAATGTCCAAGGCCGGCCATTTCCGCCGGCACCAAAGGATCTTTTTTGGCCCGCGACAATTGCATCCGATAGAGAGAATCGTCCGGCTTTTTACCGGAGATGCACTGATAGGCGGTCGCGCCAAGCGCATAGAAATCCGTATAGAAGCCTTGCACGCCTCCCTCACCATATTGCTCGGGAGGAGCATAGCCGGGCGACATGATCGTCGTCATGCTTTGACGCGCCTTGAAATCCCGCGCGGCGCCGAAATCGATCAGAACCGCGCTGCCATCAGGCCGGACGATAATATTATTTGGCTTGATGTCGCGGTGCAGGACGTTGCCATTATGGACAACTTCAAGACCGGCGAGCGCATCGAAAAAAATCTTGCGCAACTGGTCTTCGGGCAGCCGCCCCTTCGCGAGAATCTTGTCGAGCGAAACGCCCTCTTCCAGATTGAGAACGATGTAGCCTGTGCCGTTGAGGGCGAAATAGCGGCGGACTTGAGTGATGTTGTGATGGCGGAAACGCGCGATCGTCCGCGCTTCGTTCAAAAAAGCATCGACGCCTTTTTTATAAGCGTCGGCATCCATCTCGGTCTTAGGACCGACCGTTTTATTTGTGAAACGGACCGCGAGATAAGACGGCATGTATTCTTTGATGGCGACAGATTCATTCAATAATGTATCGAAAGCGCGGTAGGTTATGCCGAAGCCGCCATGACCCAAAACGGAGCGGATTTCATACTCGTGCAGAAAGCTCCCGTTCGGCAGGGCATAAACGTGTTCGCCATCGCTCGGTCCTAAGACACTTTTCATCAGGCGCCGCTTTGATCACGTATAAACAGTAAAATATCTGCCGACGGATATCCGTTACCGACCTGCGATTTCTTTATCAGCTTCATATGAAGCTGATCAAAAAATGCCTCGTCAAATAGGGAATTGGCGTCGATAGCGCTGTGCGTTACCGCACTCGCCGCCGAATTTGCCATTTTTTCATCAAGTATGACGATGGCGCAGCCCGCGAAGCTCGATCTGCGTCACGGGCGAAAGTGACCGCCTATTGCGCCGCGCCGCGCCAATCGGTCGATCCGGAGGCACCGGGACAGGGCTGGAGAGATTGCATCTCATCCCGGCTCAAGGAGCTATAAATTTACTCGAAATCTCATTATCGCAGAGGGTGGTACGGGACGAGTCGCCCCGCCCCGCGCTTCATCGCCTCCGAAAGGAACCGTCGGCATCGCCGCTCAAGTCGCAAGAGCGCTTTTCTTCGGGTTGAGGTTTTGAATATGGCCGCTCTCGGTGCCGGCTTTCGGATCTATGACGCAATTGATAATGGCCGGTCGTCCCGCCGCAAGCGCGTCCGTCAGAGCCTTTGTGAGGCTCGCCGTATCTTCCACATGATAGGCGGCGCCACCAAATGCCTCCATCAGTTTGTCGTAGCGTGCATTCGGAATGAAGCCCGTCGGCGACGGAAGAGCGTCGCCCACGTCGCCATGGTAGATCCCGCCATTGTTGAGGATGACGATCGCAACCGGCAGATGGTAACGGCAGATTGTTTCGATTTCCATTCCGCTGAACCCGAAAGCACTGTCGCCTTCGATAGCGATGACGGGTTTGCCGCTCACCACCGCTGCGCCGATGGCATAGCCCATGCCGATGCCCATCACGCCCCATGTCCCGCTGTCGAGGCGTTTGCGAGGCTCGTACATATCGATAATGTTGCGGGCGAAATCGAGCGTGTTGGCTCCTTCGTTGACGACATATATGTCGGGCTTGTCCTTGAGTGCGTCGCGGACCGCCCGCAAGGCGCTTGAAAAGTTCATCGGGTGTGGGTCGGCGGCAAGGCGTTTGGCCATGCTCTCGACATTCTTTTTCTCGTGCTCGGCAAGCGCGGCGAGCCACTCGGCGCTCGCTTTGATCTCGCCGGGTTTGAGCGCTGCAAGCAGCGCCGAAATCGACGATTTGATATCACCTACCACCGGCGCGGCGATGGGCCGGTTGCTGTCTATTTCAGTGGGTGAAACGTCGAGCTGAACGAATTGCGTGGTTTCCGACCAGAGCGGACCCTTGCCATGCGAGAGAAGCCAGTTGAGGCGTGCCCCAATCAGCATCACGACATCGGCCTGACCGATCGCGAAGGAGCGCGCCGTCGCCGCCGATTGCGGATGATTGTCGGGCAGAAGTCCTTTGGCCATAGACATCGGCAGGAAGGGAATGCCCGTCGTCTCGATGAAAGACCTTATGTCCTTGTCGGCCTGCGCATAAGCGGCACCCTTGCCGAGAATGATGAGCGGGTGTTTGGCCGATGCCAGCAAGGCGAGCGCGCGTGAGATGTTTTCAGGCGCGGGAATTTGGCTTGGCGCCGGATCGACGATCTTCACCAGAGATTTCCGGCCTATCTCCGCGTCGACAACCTCGCTGAGCGTCACCGCGGTTATGTCGAGATAGACGCCGCCGGGCCGCCCCGAAACGGCCGCGTGGATCGCGCGCGCGATGCCAATGCCGATGTCTTCCGCTTTATTGATGCGGAAGGCAGCCTTTGCATAGGGCTTGGCGGCATTCATCTGGTCGAGTTCTTCATAGTCGCCTTGCTCGAGATCGACGATCGCACGGTCGCTCGATCCGCTGATCAAGATCATCGGAAAGCAATTGGTCGTCGCATTGGCGAGCGCCACCATTCCATTCAAAAAGCCCGGCGCCGAGACTGTGAGGCAGATGCCGGGCTTTTGCGTCAGATAGCCTGAGATCGCAGCGGCATTGCCGGCGCTTTGTTCGTGCCGGAATCCCACATATCGCAGCCCTTCGGCTTGCGCCAAACGGGCCAGATCGGTGATCGGAATGCCGGCGACACCGTAAATGGTGTCGATTCCATTGAGTTTCAGAGCATCCACAACAAGGTGGAACCCGTCAGTCACGCTAACTCGTTCGTCCATGTCCTTGTCCTCCGAGTGCTTCCGTCAATTGTTAATATATCCATCCTCGAACCGATGCCTGCAGGATGTTTCAGGTGATGGCCATGGGTCGCGAGACCCATGGCCGTTAAAGCGGGCGTAACGGCGCTATGCCAATTCCTTCACGACATGGCTTTCGACGACCTTGGCCTGGTGCAATTTCGCGATCTCCGCAGGGCTATAGCCGAGCCCCGCCAAGACGGAGTCCGTGTGCTCGCCGAGCAGCGGCGAAGCCGTGACCTCCGGCGTCAAGTCCGAAAACTTGATCGGGCTGCCGACGGTGAGATAAGGGCCGCGCTCCTTATGCGGAACCTCCACGACCGTGCCTGCTTCCCGCAAGGCGGCATCGTGCTCGATTTCCTTCATCGACAGCACAGGCGCACAAGGAACTTCAAATTTTTTGAGGATATTCACGGCCTCGAACTTGGTCTTATCGGCGAGCCATGTCTCGATCTCAGCGAAAATGTCGAAGATGTGAGACTGACGCGCGAGCGCCGTGGCGTAAGCCGGATCATTGATCCATTCGGGCTTGCCGATCGCCTTGCAGGTCGGGCCCCAATTCTGTTCCTGGATCGTGAAATAAATGTAGGCGTTCGGATCGGTTTGCCAGCCCTTGCACTTGAGTACCCAGCCCGGCTGCCCGCCGCCGCCTGCGTTACCGCCGCGCGGGACCGCATCGCCAAACTTTCCGTTCGGATACTGCGGGTACTCTTCCAGATAGCCGACGTGATCCAGCCGCTCCTGATCCCGCAGCTTGACGCGGCACAGATTCAGCACCGCATCCTGCATCGACACGGCCACTTTCTGACCCTTGCCGGTCTTCGCGCGGCCGACCAGCGCGGTCAGGAGGCCGATCGCCAGGTGCATTCCGGTATTGCTGTCTCCCAGCGCCGCACC
>JAATEW010000082.1 GCA_015655535.1 Hyphomicrobiales bacterium
GCATGCGATAGGGGAGCTTGGCAACCGACAGGCAGGAGGCGAGCCAGCCGGTGCTGTCGCGGCCGTGCATCGGATTGGCGCCCGGTGCGAAGGGCTCGCCGGCGCGGCGTCCGTCCGGCGTGGCGCCGGTCGCCTTGCCATAGACGACGTTCGAGGTGATGGTCAGGACTGACTGCGTATGCATGGCGTTGCGATAGGTCGCGTGCTTGCACAGTTTTTCCATGAAAGACGCGACCAGATCGGCGGCGATGAGGTCGACGCGGTCGTCATTATTGCCGAACTTCGGGAAGGCCCCCTCGATCTCATAATCCTTGACGATTCCGCGGTCGTCGCGGATCACTTTGACTTTCGCATATTTGATCGCCGAGAGACTGTCGGCGACGACGGAAAGCCCTGCGATGCCGAAGGCCATGGTGCGCAGGATGTCGCGGTCGTGCAGCGCCATCTCCAGCCGCTCGTAGAAATATTTGTCGTGCATGTAATGAATGCAGTTCATGGCATGGACATAGGTCCGCGCCAGCCATTCCATCATGGAATCGAACTTGGCCATGACGTCGTCATAGAACAGGACATCGCCGGTGACGGGCAGCGTGGGGGGCGCCACTTGCACGCCGCTCACTTCGTCGCGGCCGCCATTGATGGCATAGAGCAGGCACTTGCCGAGATTGACCCGCGCGCCGAAGAATTGCATCTGCTTGCCGATCCGCATCGCGGAAACGCAGCAGGCGATGCCGTAATCGTCGCCATGGAAGGGCCGCATCAGGTCGTCGTTCTCATATTGCAACGAGGACGTGTCGCGAGAGATCGCGATGCAAAAACGCTTGAAATGCTGCGGCAGGCGCTGCGACCACAGCACGGTCAGGTTCGGTTCCGGAGCCGGCCCGAGGTTGCGCAGGGTCTGGAGCATGCGGAAGCTGTTGCGGGTGACGAGCGTGCGCCCGTTCAGGTCCATCCCGCCGATCGACTCGGTCGCCCAATAGGGATCGCCGGAGAAGAGGCCGTCATATTCCGGCGTGCGCAGGAAGCGGACGATGCGCAGCTTCTGGATGAGCTGATCGATGAGTTCCTGAGCGCCTGCCTCGTCGAGCCGACCTTCGGCCAAGTCGCGCTCGATGTAAATATCGAGGAAGCTTGAAATCCGGCCAACCGACATGGCCGCGCCATTGGCTTCCTTGATCGCGCCGAGATAGGCGAAATAGGTCCATTGCACGGCCTCGGTCGCCGTCTCTGCCGGTTGCATGAGATCGAAGCCATAGGCTTTCGCCATCGCGGCGAGATCGTGCAAGGCCCGCACCTGCTCGGCCATTTCCTCGCGCAGGCGGATGACATCCTCGCTCGGCCATTTGTCGTCGATCTGAGCGCGCTCTTCGGCTTTGGCTTCGAGCAGCCGCGCGACGCCATAGAGCGCGACACGGCGATAGTCGCCGATGATCCGGCCGCGCCCATAGGCATCCGGCAGACCCGTGATGATATGCGACTTGCGGCAGGCGAGAATCTCCGGCGTGTAGACGTCGAACACGCCGTCATTATGCGTCTTGCGATATTTCGTGAAAATTTCCGCGACCTTGGGATCGACTTCCATCCCGACGGATTTCAGGCCGGCCTCCACCATGCGCATCCCGCCCCATGGCATGATCGCGCGCTTGAACGGCTGATCCGTCTGCAGGCCGACGATCACTTCGTTTGCCCGGTCGATGTAACCCGGCGCATGCGCCGTCATGGTCGAGGGCGTCGCAAGGTCGACATCGAGCACGCCCTGCTTGGCCTCTTTGCGGAAATAGGGTTGCAGCGCGGCCCAGACGGCCTGCGTCCGCTGGGTCGCAGCGGCGAGGAAGGATTCGTTGCCTTCATAGGGCGTCACATTATGGAGGATGAAGTCACGGACATTGATCTCATGCGTCCAGGGCCCGGGCTTAAATCCGCGCCATGGGTCAATGGTCTCCGCCGAGCGTTCGCTTGTTGCTGCGCGCATATCCGGTGACTCCTGTAATCGATTGATAAAATGCAGCCGTCCGGGCGCGCCACGGGGGTGGCTACCGTTCCATGAGTTCCGGCTTCGGCGCTTCAAATCTGTTGCACGGCATCTTCGGCGTGCCGAGTGAAGCGATCTAAATCCGTGCAAAAACTCCTAAAGGCAACGCGTCGCGCATGAGGCCGCGCGGACTCGAAGGTGCGAATACCGAAAGATGCCGGATTGAATGATTGCAGGCTGGCCGGTCAGGCGAGAATGTTCACGCCGCCGTCCACATAGACCGTGCTTCCGCTCAGCCTTTTCGCCAAGGGCGACGCGAGATAGGCGCAGGTATAGCCGACGTCCATGATGTCGACGAGTTCGCCGACCGGGGCGCGCTTCATGGCGTCGTTCAGCATCACGTTGAAATCCTTCAGACCGGATGCTGCCCGTGTCTGCAAAGGCCCAGGTGAGATCGCATGCACGCGGATATGTTTGGGGCCGAGCTCGTAGGCGAGATAACGGCACGCCGCTTCGAGCGCGGCCTTGACCGGGCCCATGACGTTATAATTCGGCATGACGGGGTCGGCGCCGATATAGCTCATCGCGAGCATCGTCCCGCCATCGGTCATGAGCGGAGCGGCGAGCTTCGCCATGCGCACGAAGGAATGGCAGGAAATATCCATCGCCTTGGCGAAACCTTCCGCCGAGCAATCGAGAAGAC
>JAATEW010000260.1 GCA_015655535.1 Hyphomicrobiales bacterium
CGATCAAACTGATGGAAGAGTAGACGACCGTCAGAGTGCGATAGGTATCTTCCGAAAAGTCTTCATGGCCCGGCGTATCGAGGAGATTATAGACGCAGCCGCCATACTCAAATGTCATGACCGAAGTCACTACCGAAATGCCGCGCTCGCGCTCGATCCCCATCCAGTCGGAGCGGGTCTGACGGCGATTGGCCTTGGCGCGCACCTCGCCCGCGAGCTGGATCGCGCCGCCGAAGAGCAGCAGCTTTTCGGTGAGCGTCGTCTTGCCGGCGTCAGGGTGCGAGATGATGGCAAAGGTCCGCCGCCGGGCCACGGGGTCGTTGGCCGGGATTTTGACGAAATGTGTGACGGGTTCTTGGGCGTTCATAGGGGGTTAGGTCGCCCCTGGAGCCGCGGATGTCAACAGGGGCCATGGCAGGGCTATAAACGCCGTGGAGAGGAATCTTCGGCGAGGATCCGAATGATCTCAAATGGCTGCCCGAACGGCTATCCCGGGTTTCAAAGGTCCAGGTGAAGGCCCCTCCGGGATATTGGTAAACTAGTGACGCCGCAAAAAGTCGATCATGGCGGCATTGACCTCCGCGGGCCGTTCTTGCTGAGTCCAGTGGCCGCAGCCTGGAAGAAGGATCGTTTCCTGGAGCTGGGGAACGAATTTTGAAAGGTTGGGGATGAGTTCGTCCATGCCGCGGAAGGCAAGGACAAGATCCCGATCGCCTGCAATATAAAGCGCAGGCACGCTCACGCGCGCACCGGCAAAGGGAGCCAGCAGCTCCCAGTTACGATCGATGTTGCGATACCAATTAAGGGCGCCGCGAAACCCCGTCGACGCGAATTCGGCGGTGTAAAAATCCAAATCGGCCTCAGTCAGCCATGGAGGCAGCGACACGGGATTGACCATGCCGTCGAGGAGGCCTCCACGTCGAGGCACCATGCCAATTGTCCCGACCTCAGGATAAGCGCCCGCGTTGGGGACGAAGTCACCCGAAACCGAATGAAGCACCATACGAAGAGCACGATAGACGTCTCGTTCAAGCTCCGCTTCCGCCACGCCGGGCGCTTGAAAATAAAGCTGATAAAACTGCGCATCATCGCTTTGAGGCATAATGGTTGTCGGACGCAATGGCCCCCGCGGACGAAACGGCACGCTGAGGCCAATGACGCCCCGAAAACGATCGGGGCGCAGAAGCGCTGCGTGCCATGCAACCGGAGCGCCCCAGTCATGGCCTGCGATCACCGCCGTTTCGGCACCCAAAGCGTCAAGCAAACCCACCATATCGCCGACCATGTGGAAGAGCGTGTATTGGTCTATTGCCTCGGGACGATCCGTCTTGCCGTAGCCGCGCATATCAGGCGCCACCGCATGGAATCCGGCCTCCGCCAGCGCTGCAAACTGGTGGCGCCACGAGTACCAGGATTCCGGAAAGCCGTGACACAGGATAACCAGCGGACCCGTGCCTTGTTCGGCCACATGCGTTTGAATGCCATTCGTCTCAAGAATGCGATGCGTCACCTTGGTCAAAATGATCTCCATGCTTGCATCAGCGTCTCAAGTCCCAGCGTCCGCCATCACCCTTCGCATCAGCTCCGGATCGCGATAGGCGCTTCGCGGTTTGAGAAGATGCTGGACCTCGAACATCAGCTTGTGAATCTCCGGATCATCGGCCGCGATCCGCACGAGAGCATTTGCGAAATTAAGTGCATTCGCCAAATCCGGCGGCGTTGTCCGCGCGTGTCCGGATAAACGAAATCCGGGATGGCCGACATTGCCCATGGCGCCTCGATGAGAGCCTGGGCTTCCGTCAGGAATGCCTCTGTCAGACCGCCGAGCGGATCCGCATCTGCCACGCGCTTTCGCAGCATGCGATGCAGAAGGCTTGCCTCCTGGGCGGCGACGCTCATACCCTGACCGTAGATAGGATTAAAGCGGCAGATCGAGTCGCCAATGGGAAGCAACCCACGGGGAACGGCTTTGAGCCGCTCGAAATGCCGCCACATGCTTTCTGAAAAGCCAAAACGCCCGACCTCTCCAAGACGGGTAGCATCCTTAATCGCATCGTAGAGAGTCGGCGTTCTGAGTCCCTGCGCAAAAGCCAGGAATCCGTCCCAGTCGCCGGGTGGCCAATCGCCGCGCCGTCCGCAGAGAGCCACCAACCAACGATTGCCCTCTACTGGCGCCATAAGGCAGCTTCGCGTCACTTGCGGAGGGGATGGGAAGATTGCGACGCCCTTCCAATCCGAAAGGCCCTCGGGGGGTATGGCGAAGAGGGCGGAGGCATAGCCGATATCCACGCCGATTTTCGTCTCTTCCGGTAGCTCTTGGCCGAGGGATTTGAGCAAGCCGAGAGTAAGCGAGCCGTGCCCTGAGGCGTCGGCCACAAAGTTGGTCGCGATCGTATCGCTTTTTCCGTCGGCCGTCTCGTAGCGTACCGCTGTGACCGCGCTTCCATCCGGCGATGCCAGGACTTCGCGAGCCCGGCAGCGCTGACGCAATTTGATGTTGCCATGCTCCTCGACGCGCCGGCGCAAGGTGAGTTCGATCAATGGCCGGGACATGGCATAAGTGAGCCAACCGAGGTCGCGCCGGGGAAAGGGATCGTAACCTGGGCGGTCGTAACGTAGATCAAGACCGACCCGGAGCGGGACCGCTCCGGCCCGTGCGAGATCCACGTCGAAGTCCGGAAATAATTCGCAGAGCGCACGCTGACCGCCGCCAAGAAGCGCATGAAGTTGCGGGGATTGCGGCACGCCGGGGCGAGGTACTGCATCAGCTGGCAGGCTGTCGCGTTCAAGGACGATCACCTGTTCGAAGTGATCAGCGAGCGCCCTTGCCGTCGCCAATCCGCCCATGCCGGCGCCTATCACAACCGCGCGCTTCCCAATGGGCATAGACATGGTCTCTCCTTGCTCGCCAAAAGCCAACAAGGACCATTGACGGGCAAAGCTACGGCGTGATTTCGGCTTCGGCGAACGGGTTACGGCTGTAACGGGCCGGTCGCGTTCGGCAGATCGCCACCGGTATAGCCCACACATGTCGAGAGAACGCCGGAGTGCGCCGTAGCGTGCGTTGCATGCCCCAAAAACAACCGCCGGCGAGAATGGCGACGTCCTGCGCGTTGGACGTGATCGATGGCGCAATTATGTGAGCGGCGGCCATTCCGCTGCCCATAATCCAGCCGGGTCATAGACACCGACAATCCCCTCCGTGCCCGCGGCGAGAGCTGCCTGATCGCACGCGTCCAAAATATCGGGGTCATCCGGCGCGGTCGATTTCACATCGAGCGAGCCGCAGTCCCCGATTCCGATGGAGGTTATCCGGCCCGCGATCGTTTTATCGCCTCGCACGATCGGCTCAAGCAACACCTTATATTTGCTCTTTTCGCTTTCGCCGATTTTCTTGAAGGTCGTCATTTTATGTCCTCGAATATGCGTGTCTATCATGATACATTGTTTCGGCCGCTGATTTCCAGCCGGGTCGTGATCTTGCCGCGTCATCTTTGCGCCCTTTCGTCCCGCTTGCGTGGATCAC
>JAATEW010000120.1 GCA_015655535.1 Hyphomicrobiales bacterium
GACGAGCGAGGTGGTGATCGACTTGCCATGCGTTCCGGCAATGGCTACGCATCGCTTGAGCCGCATGAGTGCGGCGAGCATGTCGGCGCGCCGCACGACCGGCAGACGCTTCTCGCGCGCGGCGGCGAGTTCGGGATTGTCGCGCTTGATCGCCGTCGAGACGACGACAACTTCCGCCAGCCCGAGATGCTCGGCCTTATGGCCGATATGGATCGTTGCGCCCTTTTCCCGTAGACGCAGAACATTGGCGTTTTCCGAAGCGTCCGATCCTTGCACCGGATAGCCGAGATTGAGCAGGACTTCGGCTATGCCCGACATGCCGATGCCGCCTATGCCGATAAAATGAATCGGACCCAGTTCACGCGGAAGCTTCATGGCCATCCTCCGGGCTCGAAACCAATTGCTGGACAAGATCGGCGAGCCGCTCGGCCGCGTCCGCAATGCCGGCCCGCTTTGCCAATTCTGCCCGGCAGAACAGATCGCCTTGATCGTTCAGCGCCTCGGTTAAAGCGCCAGCTAGCCATTGCGGCGTGAACCGCGTCTGCGGCACGACAATGGCCGCGCCGCTTTCGGCGAGTTGCGCCGCATTGCCCGCCTGATCCTGATCGATCGCATGCGGAAAAGGAACCAGAAGCGCGGGGCGGCCGATGACCGCGAGTTCGGAGACGGTCGAAGCCCCTGCCCGGCCGATCACGAGATGAGCGGCGGCCATGCGCGCCGGCAGATCGGTGAAGAAGGCTCGTACCTCGACTTCGACGCCGAGACGCTGATAGAGGCCACTCACGCGCGCCACATCTTCATCGCGGGCCTGCTGAACGATGATGAGCTTGCGCCGCAGCTCTTCCGGCAGAAGCTCGATCGCCGCCGGCACGACGTCAGACATGATCCGCGCGCCCTGCGAACCGCCCGTCACGAGAAGCCGCAGCCTGCCGTCCGTAAAATCGGGAAAAGGAATATGGGACGCATTCAACACCGAAGGACGGACCGGATTGCCTGTCAAACGCGTCTTGGCGGCAAGCTTCGCATCCACGCCGCCCAATGTTTCGAAGCCTTTGGCGATAATGTCGACGCGCGACGCCAAAAAGCGATTGGCGCGGCCCATCACGGCATTGGCTTCATGCAGGATCACCGGCACATGCAAAAAGCGCGCGGCGAGAACCGGCGGCACGGTGGGATAGCCGCCAAACCCGACCAATACCAAGGGCTTTGTCTCCTTCAGCAGACGATAGGCCGCGAGCGTGCCGCGCGCGAGTGTGAAGAGCGCCATGGCTTTAGCAAAGGGCGAACCGCCGGAGGGCGTCGCGGCGGGGATCTGATGAACCGCGCGTGCTGGGAAGTTGCTGCCATATTTCGTGGCGCGTTCATCGGTAACGAGTTCCACCACATAGCCGCGCGCGATCAGCGCATTGCTCAAGGCCTCGGCTGGAAACAAATGGCCGCCGGTTCCACCAGCGGCGACAAGCACAGGACGCGTCATGCGCCCTGTTCCAAAGGCAGATGGTCATGCGGCATGCGGCCTTGCGGCATCTCGTGTTCATGGATTTCGAGCATCAAGGCCGAACGCGGCCTTTTGCGGGTGACGGCGACCAGGAAGCCCATGCCGAGCGCGAGCGAGATCAAGGACGAACCGCCATAGGAGATGAAGGGAAGCGTCATGCCTTTGGCGGGCATCAGGTGCAGGTTGACCGCCATATTGATCGCGCTTTGCAAGCCAAAGAGGAGCAAAAGACCCGCCGCCGCGAAGCGGCAGAACGGGTCTTCGTCGCGCGTCGCCTTGAAGAGACCGCGCAGCACGATGAAGCCGAAGAGCGTGACCAGGAAAAGGCAAGTGGCGATGCCGAATTCCTCAGCCGTCACGGCAAAGATGAAATCCGTATGGGCGTCCGGAAGGATACGCTTGATCGTGCCCTCGCCCGGACCTTTGCCGAACCAGCCGCCGGCAAGAAAACTGTCGAGCGCCGTATCGACCTGGAACGTATCGACGATGCCGCCGCTCGTTCCCGGATCGATGAACTTCAAGATACGCGCGCGCACATGCGGCACGAATTTATAGGCGAGCAGGACGCCGCTCATGCCGATGCCGCCGATGCCCGCGACCCAGAACCAATGCAGGCCTGCCATGAAGAACAGGCTCGCCCAGACAAGCGAAATCAGCATGGTCTGGCCGAAATCGGGCTGCAGGATCAAGGGCACGATCGTGATGGGAAGCAGCAGCAGCGCAAGGAGATTGCCCGGCACATCGTTGCGTTTGGCGCCTTCCGAAAAAGCCCAGGCGGCGAGAATGACGAAGGCGGGCTTAAGAAACTCGGACGGCTGGATGCCGAAGATCCAGCGCCGCGACCCTTTTACCTCATGCCCGAACAACAAGGCGACGATGATCAAAGCCATCGAGGCGATGAAAATCAAAAGCGCCGCGCGGCGGACGTGGCGCGGCGACAGAAACGACGTCGCGATCAAAACTGCCAGCGCCGGAATGAGGGCCAACGCTTGACGATGCACGAAATGAAAGGTCGAAAGGCCGAGACGCTCGGCAACCGGCGGGCTGCCCGCCATGGTCAGCACGAGGCCGAGCACGATCAACGTGCCGAGCGCGGCCAAAAGCCAGCGGTCCACCGTCCACCACCAATTGGCCAAGCTAGAGCGTTCGACGCGCGAGACCATGGATCGCCCCCCTTAAACCTTCTGTCTCTCGGCCAGTAGGGCCTTCACAAGTCCGCGGAAATAGTCGCCGCGCTTCTCGAAATCCGGAAACTGATCGAAGGACGCACAAGCCGGCGACAGCAGCACCACAGGCGCATCGAGGAGACTTGCTTCGGCATCGCGCGTTGCCGCGAGAAGCGCGATATCGAGCGTGCCGCAGCGCTCGTAAGGCAGCGCGTCTCCGATCGTCTCGGCAAAAAGCTCCGTCGCTTCGCCGACGAGATAGGCTTTCACGACTTTCGGAAACAGGCTCCGCAAAGGCTCTATGCCGCCCTCTTTGGCGCGCCCGCCGATGATCCAGAAAATCTGCTCGAAGGACAGAAGCGCTTTTTCGGCGGCATCCGCATTGGTTGCCTTCGAATCATTAACAAAGAGTATTTTGCCGAGCCGGCCGACCTCTTCCATCCGATGCGGAAGGCCGGGAAACGTCTCCAGGCCCTTTTTGACAATCTCGGGATTGAGGCCGAAAGGCCCAAGCGCCGCAATGGCCGCCGCCGCGTTCTGCGCATTATGCTTGCCGCGCAACGAGTGGATGCCGGCGAGATCGGCGATCGGCACGGCATGGCCCTGGATGTGGCGCACGAGCTTCGTGCCATCGAGCACGATGCCTTCGGCAAGATCGTCATGCGTGACCGAGACGGAAGTGCCGGGCTTCTTGGCTTTCTTCAACCGTTCGGCAATCGCGACGCAGATGTCGTCGTCGAGGCAGACGACGGCGTTCTCGGCACCCGCCACCAGCCTTTCCTTGATCGCGGCGTAATTCTCCATCGTGCCGTGCCGGTCGAGATGATCCGGCGTCACATTGAGCAAAACGCCGGCCCAGGGATTGATCGACGGCGTGAGATCGATCTGGAACGACGAGCATTCGATGACATGCACACGATTGTCCGCCGGCGGCTCCAATGCCAGGATCGGCGTGCCGATGTTGCCGCCGATCTGAACGTCGAGGCCGATGGTCGAAAAGAGATGCGCGACGAGCGCGGTCGTCGTCGATTTGCCATTGGTCCCGGTGATCGCGACGAAGAGCGAACGGGGCGCGA
Organism: Hyphomicrobiales bacterium; assembly: GCA_015655535.1. GTDB lineage: Bacteria > Pseudomonadota > Alphaproteobacteria > Rhizobiales > Beijerinckiaceae > Methyloferula. Next base: position 3,741 of record JAATEW010000120.1, read on the forward strand.
TATGGTTGCGCTCGCGGCAGAAGAGCTCGATATCGCCGATGATCTCGACGCCGGCCTCTTTCGCCTTTTTGACGCTCCAATGCGGCTCCGGATGGGTGAGCGGCACGCCGGGCGCCAGTACGAAAGAGGAGAATTGCTTCCAATCGGCATCGTGCAGATCGACAACATTGAGGCCAGCGTCGCGCGCCCTGTCGCGCGCGCTTTCCTTATCGTCCCAGACCGACACATTGGCGCCGCCGGCAACCAAAGCCTGCGCGCTGACGAAGCCTGAGCCGCCGAGACCGAAAAGGGCGACCTTCTTATCTTTGAAGGAAGTGATTGGCGTCATCATCACCTCAATTTCAAGGTCGAGAGGCCGACCAGAGCCAGCACGAAGGCAATGATCCAGAAACGGACCACGACCTGCGGCTCCGACCAGCCGAGCTGTTCGAAATGATGATGGATCGGCGCCATC
>JAATEW010000308.1 GCA_015655535.1 Hyphomicrobiales bacterium
CCATCCCGGCATAACTCAATATGGCCGCTATAAAAATCGCCAAATCTGGTCGCGTTAGGACCGCTAGCACGCTCACCGGCACCCAGAGCGGTGCGACAAGAAAAGCAAGAACAGTTCGCTTCATGCTTCCACTGACCCTTTTGGCAGGCCCAATTTATACGGGCCCTTGAACGTATCGGGGTCGGCCGGCTCACCACGGCGATAGATGGTGATCTTGCCTTCCTTCGCGAGAACGACAGCCGTTTCCCGCACGCGGTCGAGATAGCCCTGCCACGGCACGCTGAGACGGCCCGTCACCTTGGCGAAGGCCTGGGCGGCATCGGCAGGATCGACAAAGTTCGGAGGCACCGCCTTGCCGCAGAGTTCGAGGATCACGCCAGCTATCGTCGGCTCATCCATATAAAGGCATCCTCTTTTTTAAACGCATCGGATTGATCCAGATCAAATCGGGCTTGCCCGATTTAATCTCACTAAAGCTGATCTCGGCAAAAGCCGAGATCAGTACCGGTTCCCACTTTTGGGTCCGATGCTCTAGCAGCTGCCCTCACCCGTTGGCTTGCGTCGGCTGCTCTTCATCTTCGTCTTCGACATGCTCGTCGATGGTCTGCAATATGCGGCGGGCCCGCATATGATCGTCCGGATCGAGCTCCGCGACCTTCGCCAGAGCCTCCCGGCCTTCCTCGAACCGCTTCAGCCTCGCAAGTACGAAGCCATATCCGCGCAAAGCGAAGAGGAAAGCCCGTGGTTCGCCGTCGAAATGCGTGAAATCCGCATGGGCTGGCGTCACCTCGCGCCAATTCTCCGGCAGGCCGTTGCGCCTGATCGCTTCGCGCAGCCAGATTTCGAGATGCGGAAGCGTTTCTTTCAGCCGGTGGCGGTAGTAGTAGAATCGGAAGGCACCGAAATTCGTCGCAATATGGTTCGGTGCGACGCTCAAGGCGTGCCTGATCTGGACCTCGCATGCCTGCTCATCTTCCCAGACAAGCCCCGCCGCATGCAGGGCGCGCTCCGCTTCCGCCGGAAGGTCGCCGCCATAATAGCGCCTTTCCAGCCATTTTTCGTCATCCATCACGCCGCCCGATCGAAAACCAGAGCGGAATGAGAAAAAGTGTGCAGCGGTTTTCCGCCCGCATCCCGCTCTAAATTATGAGAATCGATCACGTTCATGGTTTTGGATCACTCAAGTCGGGCTTGTCCGACTTGAGACTCTAAGATGCTCAACTCGGGCAAGCCCGAGTTGCCTGATCCAAAATCATCGTGATCTAGTCTTGCCCTTCAATAGCAAGTCTTTGGCCAGTCTCAAAAGCGAACTTACCAGCGCAGGAGACGCGCCCCGATCAGAGCGCCGGCCGCCGTCATGATGGCGATGCCGATCGAATACCAGGCCGCGACGAAGAAGGGCGAGTCGTCCGGGCAATGCGTGGCGTAAAGCATGGCGCCGATCGCACCCGCGAAGAGCCCCGCGGCTGCGCCCGCCAGCGCCGGATGCGACGGCGCTCCGTCGCGCAAAGCCACAAGCAAAGCGCAAAAAGGCGCAAGCGCCAGCAAAGGAATGCTCCGCAGGCAGAACATCGCATTATGGCCGATCATGCGGCGTCCCCAATCGGCTTGCGGAACCGCGACCAGTTCGAGCCCGATGCCAAGCAGCAGCAGCGCCGGTACGATCATCAGCGCCAAGGAGATGCCACGCAGCTCGGCGCCCGGCCGCGCGAGCCGCAATGTCAAAAGCCCCGCCAGACAGACGAGCAGGCCCATGAGCCCGATCTTGAAAAAGATCCTGGGATCGTCGGCTCCCAAGCTTAAGAGATGCGGCCGCAAGCCGAGGCCAGCGACATAAATGCCAATGGCGACGACCATCCCCGGCAGCAGCCATGCGCTCACAGTCCGGCCGAGCGGTGCCGGCGGTGTGCCGGCGTCGACTGCGAGAGCCTGAATCAAATTCTCCGTTTTCATGCTTCGCTCATTTTGAACTTCGCCGCCAGGGCGGCGAGTCCCCGGTGCAAGGCCACGCGAACCGCACCGGCGCTCATGGACAGGCGTTCCGCGGCCTCGCCGATCGATGCCCCATCGACGGCGATGATCCGCACGACATCGCGCTGCCGGTCCGGCAGACTTTTGAGATGGCGGTCGATATCTTCCACAAGCATAGACGGTTCGGCTTCATCACTGCCAAGGACATCGGCAAAATCCTCGATCGGCACATGGAGTCTACGGCCGCGCCGCCGCAAGACATCGATGGTCTTATGACGCACGATCGCCCATAGCCACGGACTGAAGGGAGACTGCGAATCCCACGTCTGGCGTTTGAGATGAATCGCAAGCAAAGTCTCTTGCACCACGTCCTCCGCATCCATAGCGGCATAGCCACCCGCCGACAGGCCGCGCCGCGCCGCGGCTCGAAGAACCGGAGTCAATTCGCGCAGCAATTGCTGATAGGCCGCCGCGTCGCCGGCATTGCCGGCCCGCATCAAGGCTGCCCATCCCTGCTCTCGATCATTGCCGCGCACATGCGCTCCCGTGGTGATTTCGGTAAATATATAGGTTTTGTTACGCTCGGCCCGGCTTGCTCCTATCATACTTTTGCCGGCGAAAATTCGATCCTATGGTCCGTAACGTCTGCTTTGCCACTCGCGAAGAAGTCCGTGCAAGCCGGTTCCAACCGGTTCGCTAGCCTACCCCGCCTGATCTGAAAAAAGGGATTCATGATGACTGTGAAGACAAACGTTGCAGGTATTTCTTTGGCCGGCTCGCTCGCCACTGCCCTTGCACTCCTATCGGGCCCCGCTTCCGCGGGCCCGGCTCCCGCCCAGCCGACGATGGATAAATGCTACGGTGTCAGCCTCAAGGCCCAGAACGATTGCGCCGCGGGCGCGGGCACGAGCTGCGCCGGTACGTCGAAGGCCGATTATGACCCGGCCGCCTGGAAATATGTCGCCAAGGGCACCTGCGAGACAATCTCGACGCCGAAGGGCATGGGCTCCCTCAAAGCCAAGTCCTAATTCATCGAGTCCTAATCCATTTCGAGGGCGTGCCAGCGTCGGTGCGCCCTCGCCATCCCTCCGCCGGATCGAAGGAGTCCTCGTATGAGCCGCCCGTCGGATCTTCCCTGCGCCGCAGGGGTCGGCTTCAAGCCACAGCATTTCGAGGCCATCGCGGCAGGGCCGCAGCCGCTCGGCTTCTTCGAGGTCCATGCTGAAAATTACATGGGCGCCGGCGGCAGGCCACATGCGCAACTGCACTCTCTCCGCGCGCATTACGCTCTTTCAATTCACGGCGTCGGTCTCTCGATCGGCGCGGCCGGGCCGCTCGACGGCGATCATCTCGCACGGCTGAAACATCTCTGCAACCGCTATGATCCGCAGAGCATTTCGGAACATCTGGCCTGGTCGTCGCACGGCGGCACGTTTCTCAACGACCTCCTCCCGCTGCCCTATACGCAAGAAACGCTGGCCATCGTCTGCGCCCATGTCGATCAGGTGCAGAGCACGCTGCAAAGGCAGATTCTCCTCGAAAATCCGGCGACTTACATCCGTTTCGCGCAATCGGCTATCGGCGAGGCGGATTTCATCGCCGAGATCACCCGCCGCACCGGCTGCGGGCTCTTGCTCGATGTCAACAATGTCTTCGTCTCGTCCGTCAATCAGGGCACCGATCCGCGCGCCTATATCGCGAATTTTCCGCTCGACCATGTGCGCGAGATTCATCTTGCCGGCCACGCGGAGACGCATGATGGTGGGGCCCGCCTCCTGATCGATGCGCATGGCGCGCCCGTCGCCGATCGCGTCATGGCGCTTTACGCGGAGGTGATCGCCAAAGCCGGGCCGATTCCGACCCTGATCGAATGGGACAACGACGTACCGGCGTGGCCGCAGCTTCTGGCCGAGGCGCAATGCGCGCAAATCATCCTCGATGCGCATCAGTCCCAAGGCGCGCGAAGCGCCACGGCCGCGTGAGGAGACGCCATGTACGCTGCTCTCCAACGCGATTTCGCCGAGGCCCTTACCGATCCCGGCCGTGCCGTGCCAAAGGATATCGCTGCCTGCCATGCCGATGATGCGGCGCGGCGCTTTTCTATTTATCGCAACAATGTCGCCGTCGCGCTCATCGACGCGCTTGCCGCGCGTTTCCCGGTGACGCAGCAGATCGTCGGCGACGATTTTTTCAAAATCCTGGCGCACCTGTTCATAGCAGCGCATCCGCCAGCGTCGCCGCTGATGATGTTTTACGGCGAAGATTTTCCCGGTTTCATCGCCTCTTTCGAGGCCGCAAAAGACATAGCTTATCTTCCCGATATCGCGCGGCTCGAAGCAGCCCGCACCCGTGCCTACCATGCCGAAGACGCCGCGCCGCTCGATGCCGCCGTTCTCCGAGCCATCGAGGCAAAAGACCTGGGCGATGTGCGCTTCAGCCTGCATCCATCGGTCGAGATCATCGCGTCGGCCTATCCGATCGTCACGATCTTGGCGATGCATATGGGCGGCATCCCGCTCGCCGAAATCACCGATTGGCAGAGCGAAGACGCGCTCGTGTCGCGGCCCTATCTTGATGTTGACATCCGCTGCCTGCCACCCGGCAGCGCGGCTTTTTTGCACGCTTTAAGCGGTGGGCACACGCTCGCACAAGCCGTGGAATACGCGGTGGCGGCGCATTCCGATTTCGATCTCGGGATCAATCTCGCCCTGCTCTTCAACGCCGGGCTTGTCACGTCCCTTTCGATTGTTTCACCAGAGGATATGTCCCCATGAGTGAATTGTCTCTCACCTCAACAAAGCCGCTTTCGGGCCTGCCGGCGCTGGTCGGACAGATCACCGCGCTATTGGACAAGATCCCCCAATCTTTCCTGTCGCTTTGCGCGCGGATTTTTCCGGCCGCCGTCTTCTGGCTGTCAGGCGAGACCAAGGTCGACGGCTTGCATTTGAAGGACAGCGCCGTTGCCTTGTTTCGGGAGGAATATGCTTTGCCGCTGATCGACCCGACGATCGCAGCTTATATGGCCGCCTTCACGGAGCACTTCTTTCCTGTGCTGCTCGTCATCGGCCTTGCCAGCCGTTTCGCGGCTCTGGCGCTTCTCGGCATGACACTGGTGATCGAAATCTTCGTCTATCCCGACGCGTGGCCGCTGCATGGCGTCTGGGCGACTTGCTTCCTCGTCGTGATCGCACGCGGCGCAGGCAAATTCTCGCTCGATCATCTCATCGCGCGGCACTATGGGCTCGCGAAGTAAGGCTAACTACCCTTCCGGTTGTGCAGGCGGCGCTCCCATTCGAAAGCCTGCCGCACGATCACATCGAGATCATCATAGCGCGGCTGCCAGCCGAGCGTCGCACGGATGCGATCGGCGCCCGCGACGAGCGCGGCCGGGTCACCCGCCCGGCGGCCGGCGAGCCTGACCTCGAAATCGATACCCGACACTTTCTTCACCACCTCGATCACTTCGAGAACCGAGCGGCCATGGCCATAGCCGCAATTGCAGGTGAGGCTCGCGCCGCCGTTGCGCAAATAGGCCAAGGCCTGCACATGCGCGCGTACCAGATCGGTGACTTGGATATAGTCGCGGATGCAGGTTCCTTCGGCCGTCGGATAGGTCGGGCCGAAGACATCCATGCCTTTGCGATGGCCTAGCGCCGCCTGCACCGCCACTTTGATGAGATGCGTCGCCTGCGGCGTCGATTGGCCGAGGCGGCCCTGCGGATCGGCACCAGCGACATTGAAATAGCGCAGCACGGCATAAGTCAGCCCATAGGCCTTGGCCGTATCTTCGAGCATCCATTCGACCATGAGCTTCGAGCGGCCATACGGATTGATCGGCGCCAACGCCACATCCTCGGTCACGGGATTGGTCGCGGGCTCGCCATAGACTGCGGCCGTCGATGAAAAGATGAAATGCTTGATCTTGTTGCGCACCGCGCATTCGAGCAGATTGCGGGCCTTGGCCGTATTATTCGCATAATAGAGCAAGGGATCGGAGACAGACTCCGGCACGACGATTTTCGCCGCGAAATGTGTGATGGCGTCGATTCGATGCGCGCGCACGATCTCGTCGACCAGCGCCATGTCGCCGAAATCGCCGACGATCAGCGGCACGCCATCCGGGACCGCCCAGGCAAACCCGGTCGAAAGATCGTCGAGCACGACGACTTTCTCGCCCGCGTCGAGGAGCTCCAGGACCATATGGCCGCCGATATAGCCGGCGCCGCCGGTAACGAGAACGCTCATATCTGTCCTTGCTTCTATCCTTATGCGGCGGCCTATCGCTTCACGCGGGTGCCCGAAAGCCTTGAAGCGGCCTTGCTTTGCAACCTTTACCATGTTGGGTGATTTGATAAAGGCTGCAGCGACATGCGCTGCGATTTCTTAAACCCAGGATTACGGCGGAAGGCTCTGCGCCCCTGCCCGGAGCCAGCCCTTTGACACAAGGCTTTCGCGAAGACCAAGACCCCGAAATCACCGATTCGGCCATCATGCCGCCGAAGGCCCGCCTGTTCAAAATTCTCGGGCCGGGATTGATCACGGGCGCCTCCGACGACGATCCGAGTGGTATCGCCACTTATTCGCAGGCGGGCGCGCAATTCGGCTATAGTCTCGGTTGGACGCTCATCTACAGCCTGCCGCTGATGATCGCCATACAGATGATCTCGGCGCGCATCGGCCGTACAACCGGGCGCGGTCTCGCCGGCATTCTGCGTCTCTATTACCCGAACTGGCTGCTGCAAGGCGCCGTCGCGCTCTTGCTCATCGCCAATACGATCAATCTCGGCGCCGATCTCGGCGCCATGGGCGACGCGCTCAATCTTCTGCTGCCGGGCCCGGTCTGGCTCTATGTGATCTTTTTCGGCAGCCTCTGTATCGCGATGCAGGTGGTCTTCAGTTACTCGCGTTATGTGTCCATTCTCAAATGGCTGACGATTTCGCTCTTCGCCTATATCGCCACTCTGGCCGTGGTTCACGTCGATTGGCACGTGATGGCTTTGCAAAGCTTCGTCCCGCATTTCATCTGGGACGAGCATTTTTTGCCGACCGTCGTCGCGGTGTTCGGCACGACGATCAGTCCCTATCTCTTCTTTTGGCAATCCTCCGAAGAGGCCGAGGACGTCCAGCATTATCCGGTGCGCGAGAAGCTTCTCTCCGCGCCGGAACAGGGCAAAAGCGCTCTGGACCGGATCGAAATCGACACCGCCGCCGGTATGAGCTTTTCGAATACGATCGCCTTGGCGATCATGACGACGGCGGCGGCCACCTTCTATGTCAGCGGTGTGCATGACATTGAAAGTTCGGCGCAGGCGGCCAGGGCGCTTGAGCCTCTGGCCGGACATTTCGCCGCCTTTATTTTCACGCTCGGCATTTTGGGGACAGGTCTTTTGGCGGTTCCTGTGCTCGCCGGCTCCGCGGCTTACGCGGTCGGGGAAGCTTTGAAATGGCCGGTCGGCTTCGGCCGGCAAGTTCAGGAGGCCAAGGCATTTTACGCGACGGTCGTGCTCGCGACGCTTGTCGGCATGATGATCAATTTTTCGCAAATCAATCCGATCAAGGCTTTGTATTGGAGCGCCGTCCTCAACGGCGTCGTCGCCGTGCCTATCATGATCGTCATGATGCTGATGGCGGCACGCAAGGATATTTTGGGCCGCTTTGCCATCAACGGCTGGTTGAAATTCCTGGGCTGGGTCGCGACGGGCCTCATGATCGTCTGCGTCGCGGCGATGTTCGCGGGTTTTTTCCTGCCCTCCTGACGTCTAAAGTCTTCGCAATCCTCGCTTCACGCCGGGGCGGCGCGATGATATTGACCCATGGATTGCTGAAGCGGGAGAGAAAACAATATGCGCTTTGGACCTACTGGAGCCGCGGTTCTCGCCGGAGCCATTTTTGCAGTTGCCGATGCAAGGGCTCAATTGGCTTCGTCGCAATGGTCGACTTGCACGGGCAAGCCCGATGTGGATTGGAACGAACAGATCAAGAGCTGCACGGCGTTGATCGCGTCGAATTTTGAAGCAGCCGACAATCGCGCCATTGCTTATGTCCGGCGCGGCATAGCCTATAATAACGAGTGTCAGACCGACAGCGCGATCGTCGATTACGGCGAGGCGATCAAGACCCGCCCCAACCATGCCGAAGCCTATTACAATCGAGGCAATGCCTATCTGAGCAAAGGTGATAATGCCAGCGCCATCACCGATTTCAACAGCGCGATCGGGCTCGACATCAAAAACGCCGGCGCCTATCGCAGCCGCGGTCTGGCATTTCTCTATAGCGGCAATTTCCCCAAGGCTCAGGCCGATGTCACCGAAGCGAGCAAGCTCGATCCGAGGGACCCCTACAATGCCATATGGGCCGAGATCGTCGCCCAGCGCACCAAAGGGCCGAGCACACTGAAACAGGCGCTCTCGCAATTAAGGTCGCAGACATGGCCTGCCCCGGTCGTTCGCATGTTCCTCGGCCAGATCAAACCGGATGCCGTCCTCGCCGCGGCGAATGATCCGGACCCCAAGAAGAAGGACGGCGAAATTTGCGAGGCCCAATTCTATAGCGGCGAATGGGCGCTGCAAGCGGGCGACAAGGGCGAGGCGACACGGCTTTTCAAGCTCGCGGCGAAGGCCTGTCCGAAGGACTTCCTCGAATGGACCGCCGCCAATGCCGAACTCAAGGCGCTCGGCGTGATGCCGTAATACTTAGAGCGGTTGACGTTTATATCGAACCAATCTGGTGTTCTTAAGTCTTTTTAATCGCATCTGATTGGTCCGAAAACCGCTTCGCGCTTTTCGGGCCGATGTTCTAGGCCGGGGCAAGCGCCTCGGCCTTCCAACGTTCGACCTCCGCGAGTTCCGGCGGCAGCTCCAGGACGATCTCGCGCTTACCGAGCGTCACTTCGCCGGCATCGCCATCGAGCGAGAGCCAATCGCCCTCGCAAATCCTGGTGTCACTGATCGTTGCCTCGCGCCGCGCCTCATCGATCGCGAGGGTACGGCAGCCGACGAGGCAGATTTTGCCGAGCTGGCGGGCGACCACGGCCGCATGTGCGGTACGCCCTCCGACGGCCGTCAGAATGCCCGCTGCGACGGCAAATCCTTCAACGTCTTCGGTCGATGTATCCGGCCGCACCAGGATGACGGGTTCGCCGATCGCGGCCAATTCCTTGGCGCGTTTTGAGTCAAAGGCCACGCGGCCCGTGGCAACGCCAGGTGCTGCCGAGATCGCCGTTGCAATCGCCTGCGCAGACTCGGCAAAACGTGCGACGGCCAATTGATCTGTATCGATATACGCCAAACGCGCAAGCGCGGCCTTGATGTCGATCGCACCCTCGTGAACGAGATCGACCGCGATATGCAGTGCCGCGCGGGGCGAGCGCTTCGCCGTGCGCGTCTGCAGAAAATAGAGCTCGCCGCCATCGACCGTGAATTCCACATCCTGCGCATCGCGGAATTCGGCTTCGATCCGGCCTATGCCCTCTTGAAGACCTTTCGCGGCCTCCGGCAGGCGCGCCGCGAGCCGTTCCGCATGGCCCGGCGTGCGCCGCCCGGAGACCACATCCTCGCCTTGGGCATCGAAGAGGAAATCGACATAAAGCTCACGCGCGCCGGTCGCCGGATTGCGGCTGAAGGCGACACCTGCGCCGGAATTGCCGCCGGAATTGCCGAACACCATGCATTGCACGGTGACCGCAGTGCCCTTGAGCCCATCGAGCTGATTGAGCCTGCGATATTCGTAGGCCTTCGCGCTTTGCCATGAGCGATAGACCGCGATGGCGGCCTCTTTCAATTGCTCGCGGGGATCTTCCGGCAGGCCATGGCCGGAGATCTGCAAGGTCAGTTCACGGAACTCGCGGGTCAGGCGTTCGAGCGCATCTGGATCGAGTTCGGTCTCGCTCTCGACGCCTTCGCGCTTGATCATATCGGCAAGCCGCTCTTCGAAACGCGCGCCCGGCACATTCAAAACGACTTCGGCATAGCCCTGAACGAGCCTGCGGAAACTGTCGAAGGCGAGGCGCGGATTGCCGCTCGTGCGGATCAAGCCATGCACGGTTTCGGTGTTAAGGCCGATGTCGAGAATGGTCTCAAGCATGCCCGGCATGGAGGCCGCAGCGCCCGAGCGCACCGAGACAAGCAGAGGCGCGCGGCTATCGCCGAAACGCCGGCCCGTCGTCTTTTCGAGCCAGGCTATGCCCGTATCGAGCCCGGTGCGAAGCGCATCGAGCGCCGCTGCGTCTCCGGCATCGACGCCGGCACAAAGGCTTGTCGGCATCACGAAGGCCGGCGGCACGTTGAGACCGAGCCGCGCCATCTGCCAGATCAGCGCGGCCTTGGAGCCGGCGATCTCGGCGGTAACATCCGGCGAACTGCCATTGCCCGCGATGAAAAGCGGCCGTTCAATTTGACTCATGCGGATAATTCCTCAAGCACACGGTCACGCAGCGCCAGCGCCGCATGGGCGAGATAATCTGTTGCACCTTCGAGCCCGCGGGCTACATCCAACCCCAGCACCAGCGCGCGGGCGTCGGTTGAAGCGACGCCCATGAAAGCGCTGATGGCATCGCGTTCGGCGGCATCGGCGCTTTTTTCAACCGCCATGACGGCGTCGATCGCCTGCAGTGAATCCGTTGCATCGGCGCGATGGCCTTCCGGCAGGCGCGCGACGGCCTCGACCGCGCGCACGAGATGGCTCACGCCGTCGACCACGAGTTCTGCCAATTCGCCGAGCTTCGCGCCGCTGGCGCCGCTGCCTTTCGGCATGAGGCCCAGGAGAAAGGCGCATTCGTCCAGCGTGTCGGTCGCATTCTCGACCGCGTCGACGCATTGGCGAAGCGTATCGGCATGCTGCACGCGGGCGCAGATCTCGCGGGCCTGTACGGTCAGCCGATCAGCTTTTTCTTCCATTCGCTTGGCTTTTTGCGCGAGGCGCGAATGATCGGATCCGGAGGCGCCATCCGCAGCCAAACCTTCAACCAGAAGCGAGGCAAGCATGCGGGTGATGCCGAGATGACGCATCAGCACGGTGAGCACCGCAGATTCCGCCGTGTCGAAAAGCTGCGAAAGATCGGCCTGGATCTCATCGCGGATGAGACGGGTCGAACGACAAGCGCTCAAGCCTTCGCTCGTCTGGCGCAGCACGCGCCGCAGAAAATCATTGGTCTCCATAGCGCCGAGCGTTTCGTCGAGGCGTGCGCCATAGGGAATGCGCCCCTCGGCCGTGCGCCTGATCGCCTCGAAGACGAGATCGGCGCCGCCAAGTTCGAGAAAGGCCCGATGGCCATAGTCATTCGTCGCGGCGAACGTCAGGAGCTCGACCGACGCGCCTTTGCCGACGAAGATCTGCAAGGCCTTGCGGGCCTTGTTCCAATCAATCAGAAAGACGATGCGCGAGCCGAGAAACGACAGAAAGCGCTGGAGCGCCGCCTCATCCGCGGCGTCGAAGCGTCCAACGACGAGATAGAAGACATCCTCATCGCCGACGCCATGCGCGCTCTTCTCATCGAGCGGCGTCCAGGTGACGCCCTGCCCTTCGAAGAGCGAGATGAAGAATTTCGCCCGCTGACGATGCACATCCGTATAAGTGACACTTGCTACCTTGTCCTCGACATGGACGACAAGCACATGTGCGTCGGTCGTGCCGATGTCGTTTTGGATCGTGAGCCGCGCGCCGCTGTGAACGGCGGTGGTGCCGAGGCCCGGATGACCGAAGGCGAGCACCGAAGTGCGATTGAGACCAGCCATGAAAGCCTTGATGCGGGCGCGGTCCTGGTCGTTGACATGATGGACGCGTGCGCCATCGATCGTCTCGACTGCCATCTCGGACGCAAGCTGATTGATCGCCTTATGCGCATCCATGATCAGGAGATGCACGCTGTCGGCGCCGTCGCGGCGCGCCGAGGTCATCGCATCGATGTCGCGCGGCGCGAGTTCGTCGTGCTCGGCCTTGGGCATGGCAGGGGTGAGCGCGGCAAAGCGCCGATCGAGCGCATCGCAGATCGCGACCTTGGCAGCCTTCAGCGGCGCGAGCATGGTGGCGAGATCGCGCCCAACTCCATCGACGAGGATCTTGGCGCCCGGTACCAGGATGCGTTCGGGCGACAGAACCCGCGTCCCCGCGATCAAGGTCTCGAACGGCACGTCGATGAGGCCGGCGGCGCGGCATTCCGGTTCGAAGGAATGCACGGCCTCACCGGGATGGCGGCTGTGAGCCGCGGCCTCCTGCAGCAAGGTCAGGCGCAGTTTGAGCCGGTCGTTAGCGGCAAGCGCATCGCCGAGCAAAGCCGGCAATAGCAGCGCCTCTTCGCCAAGTTCGCGGACAATATCGATCTTTGCAGTCACGAGAGACTTCACCTTGGTTCTAAGCCATCGGGATTGATATCCAACTAGGCCAAGGCGGGGTTCGCCACCTTGCGCCAGATCATTCATCGATATGTCATATCGACAGGCACCCACGGCCAAGCCTGCTTCATGCGTGCGAAGGCAGGGTCCGGAATGTTCAACTCTGCGAGATCGCGCCCTTGGAAAGGGAACCCGGCGC
>JAATEW010000281.1 GCA_015655535.1 Hyphomicrobiales bacterium
GCCGGTCGCCGTGGGGGCCGGCGTCGTCTTCTATCTCGAAGCCGATCGTGAGCCCTCGCTTGACTTCGCGGCGGCGCTCACTGTGGGTTTTGCGCTTGCCGCTTGGTTCGCGCGCGGCAATCGCCTTCTCTTTATACCGCTGATCGCGCTTTGCGCGATTTCCTTGGGGCTCGTTTCCGCCGGCTGGCGCTCGGCGCGCGTCGGCGCGCCTGTGCTCGACCATATCCGCATTGCCACGCTCGAAGGCTTCATCGAGGAGATGGATTTTCGGCGCGAAGGCGCACGGTTTCTGCTGCGTCTGACCTCGGCGGAGGGCCTGAAGCCGGAGGAGATGCCCTATCGCGTGCGTCTTACCATCCGCCGCACGCCGCCCTTCGAAGCTGGGACATATGTGCGGCTGAAAGCGCGGCTCTTGCCGCCATCTCATGCGAGCCTTCCGGGCGGTTATGATTTTGCGCGCGATGCCTGGTTCATGCGGCTTGGCGGTGTCGGCAATGTGCTCGGCGTCATCACCACCGTGCAGCCGCCCGCGCCGCAGGGCCTTCTGACGGCGGCGATGAGTGCGATCGACCGCGGCCGCAATGCACTGGCACGCCGCGTCGATCAGATCGTCACCGGCGACGCGGGCGCCATAGCCGCGGCCATGGTGACGGGCAAGCGCGATCTACTCTCCGACGACGCGAAGGAGGTCATCCGCGAGGCGGGCATTTTCCACATCATCACGATTTCAGGCGTGCAGATGACGCTCGTCGCGGCGATCTTCTTCGTCGGCCTCCGGCGTATCTTGGCGCTGTCGCCAACGCTTGCCTTGCGGCACCCGATCAAAAAATGGGCGGCGGCGGCGGCCATCGCTGGCGCGATCTTCTACGACATCGCAACGGGCTCCCGTGTCGGGACCGAACGCGCTTTGATCATGACCATGATCATGCTCGCCGCCGTCATCTTCGACCGGCAGGCGCTGACGATGCGCAATCTCGCGTTTGCCGCGCTGACCGTGATGCTGATCGAGCCGGAAGCCATTTTGGGCGCGAGCTTTCAATTGTCCTTCGCGGCGGTCGCGGCGCTCGTCGCCGTCTATGAGAGCCGCATGGCGAACCTCGCGCGGGAGCGCGACGACCGTGTTACCCATGCGGCCATTCCGGTACGCGAGGGCGGCCTATGGGCGCGGCTCGCGCCTGTTCGCGAATGGTTGCGGCATGGGCCGGGGGCGCTCTTGTTTGCCACGTTCTGCGCGACCTCCGCGACGGCCTCATTCATGGCCTATAATTTTCACGAGCTGAGCCCCTATGTGCTCAGCGGCAATCCGCTGACCTTGCTCATCATCGAAATGTTCGCCGTGCCCGGCGCATTGCTCGGCACGCTGCTCTATCCACTCGGGCTCGATGCCTTCGTCTGGCATTTTGTCGGCGCCGGCGTCAGCTTCATCATGTGGGCGGCGCGGCTCATCGGCGCGCTGCCCGGCTCGACGATCCATCTGCCGGCCTTCGCGCCTTGGGCGATCGTCTTTTTGGCTTTGGGTGTGCTCTCGGCCGTGATCTGGCGCAGCATGATCTTCCGGCTGACCGCCATTCCCTTGGTCTTGATCGGCCTTTGCGGCGCGGTGTCGGGCCCCGATTTCGACATGGCCATTTCGCCTTCGGGCGATGCCGCGGCATTGCGCGGTCCAGACGGCCAGCTCGCCGTCATCGGCCGCAGGCCGAGCGCCTTCGCAGCCGAACAATGGCTGCGCGCCGACGCCGATGGGCGTCTCGCCCGCGCCGCCGTTCTAAAAGAGGCTTGCGACAAATGGGGCTGCGTCGGCCATCTGAAAGACGGCCGCGCGGTTTCGATCGTCACCGACAAACAGGCTTTCGCGGAGGACTGCACGCGCGCGTCGGTGGTCGTGACGCCGCTCTTTGCACCGGGCGGCTGCGCCGCGCCGCTCATCATCGACCGCGACCGATTGAAGGACACGGGCGCGCTCACATTGAAGATCGTAGGCGACGGCTTTTTGACGCGCAGCGCTCGGGCGCCCGGCGAAGACCGGCCCTGGTCGCGGCCTCCGCCGCAGCGCTGGGGAAAGGCATCCGCTGTTGCCAATCGCGACGAAGAAGAGGCGATCGAAAGCGGCGGAGATGCGTTCGAGCAATAGATGTCTTATGCGCGCGCGGGCGTGAACACGGTGCGCCCTCTACTATCGTCGCGCGACCAAGCCTGCTCGACATCCGATAGCGGGACAGGATGGGTGGCGATCTGAAAGCCGCCCGGCATGGTCGCATGAAGGAGATCGCCGATCGCTTTGACGAGGCGATCGAGCGGAATACTCCCGATGCCGCTGCCCATCAGCTCGATCGCGGAAGACCGTAGAACCGCGCTCGGCAAAATAATGTCCGCCCCGCTGGCGGAGCCGACCTGAACGAAACGGATGGGTCTTGCATCCGGCCCGGCTTTCGCCCCAGCGATCAGGAGACGCTCGGCGCTCTTTCCCCACAAATAGTCGATGACGACATCGACGCCTTGCGCGAACTGCGTCTTGAAGTCGTTCTCCAAGGCCGCGTCGTCGGTAACGAGCGGTATCAATACATCGGCGCCAAGCGCCGCGACGGATTTGAGAGCATCGGTGTTGCGACCCGTTGCGATGACCTTTTTCGCACCGAGATATTTCGCAATCTGGACAGCAAGGCGTCCTGCCGTGCCCGTCGCGCCATTGATCAGGACGGTTTCCCCGCCTTTGAGCTTGGCGCGTTCGGTATAAGCCGCCCATGACGACATGCCGGGATTGGCGATGGCCGCCGCCGTTACATCATCGAGCTCATCGGGGATGGCGAGGCATTGGGCGGATGGCACCACCGTTCTTTCGGCCATGCTGCCGTAGGGCGCTCGCGGCAGGACGAAATAGACCCTGCGGCCGTCGTCGAGCCGCCCCACGCCATCTATGCCTACGCCAAAAGGAAACTGCTCCGACGAGCTGTAATGCGTCCCCGACGCGCGACTTTTGACGACATGGCTGAGAGCGGCGGCGCTCACCGCGACGTGGCTTTCGCCATCCGACGGCAGCGGATCGCTCAATTCTCCATAGACCGGTGTCTGTCCGGCGCCTTTCACGATTGCGGCTTTCAAGATGGTTTCGCCTTTCCATATCCGTTATTATGTGTATAATGCACATATATAAGGGACCGCCGATGCCGTCAAGGAAAAGAGTGCAAAATACACATATTAGCGCGCAACTCCGGCAGCTCCATGACGCTTTGCTGGATATTGTCAGCGCCATGAACCGGCCGCAGCGCGACGAGTTTCTGATCAAGGAAGCTGGGATTCCGCTAGACGGGGCTTTGTTTCCACTGCTGGTCGGCGTGGAACGGTTCGGTCCGATCGGCGTCGTGGACCTGGCCGATAGAGTGGGGCGCGACTACACGACGGTCAGTAGGCAGGTCGCAAAGCTCGAAAGCCTCGGTCTCGTCGAGCGCCAGGAGAGCGCCGCCGACCGGCGTGTACGCGAAGCCGTCATCACGCCGGAAGGCAAGGTCATGACCGATCTTGTCGATGCCGCACGCGACAGGATCGGCCGCGCGATTTTCAAGACATGGGATGCGGAGGATATCAGCGCGCTGGTTCGCCTCGCGCGAAAGTTTGCCGACGCTGTGAAAGACGACCCGCCTGGTCCATAACTTTGGTGCTTTGCGGCTCTTCTTCCTCAAGCGAGCGTAGGAATGCGCGTCAATACCGCCGCAGCAATCCCACCAGCTTACCCTGGATGCGCACACGATCCG
This sequence comes from Hyphomicrobiales bacterium, assembly GCA_015655535.1. Taxonomy (GTDB): domain Bacteria; phylum Pseudomonadota; class Alphaproteobacteria; order Rhizobiales; family Beijerinckiaceae; genus Methyloferula. The sequence continues at coordinate 3,750 of JAATEW010000281.1, forward strand.
GCCCGAAGATGCGCGTCTCATAGGCCGGATTGGCGGCTTCGAGCGCGATCGAGGCGCCGCGCTTGCGCAGGCGCTTCAAGGTGGCTTCCTCGTCGTCGATGAGGGCGACGATAATATCGCCGGTCTCGGCCGTCTCCTGTTTGCGGATGACCACGGTGTCGGCGTCGAAAATGCCGGCCTCGATCATCGAGTCGCCGCGCACTTCGAGCGCATAATGTTCGCCGGGCGAGAGCATGTCGGGGGGCAGGCTGATCGTGTGGCTGCGGGTCTGCAGCGCGGTGATCGGCGTGCCCGCTGCGATCCGCCCCATCACGGGGATGGCGATGACGGAGCGGCTGAAATCATCATCGGGCATGGCCGGGCTCGCGATCGCATGGACGCGGCCGAGATTGCCTTCGATCACGCTTGGCTCGAATTTCTTGCCGCGCGATGGGCTCGGCGGCGAAGACGAATCGGGCAGGCGCAGGATTTCGAGGGCCCGTGCGCGGTTCGGCAGGCGGCGGATGAAGCCGCGCTCTTCGAGCGCGAGGATCAGCCGGTGAATGCCGGATTTGGACCGCAGATCGAGCGCGTCCTTCATCTCGTCGAAGGAGGGCGGCACGCCGGTCTCCTTCAAACGTTCGTGGATGAAACGCAGCAATTCGTTCTGCTTCTTGGTGAGCATCTGTTCCCAATCCCCTAGGCGGCGGCGCCTTCCACACAGGCCCGAATCAAGCGCCGCGTCCCTCCATAGACTCAAAGAGCCTTAAACAAAGAGTGAACGTACTCTATATGTTCTCGCAATGCTGCGCAAGGGGTAC
>JAATEW010000165.1 GCA_015655535.1 Hyphomicrobiales bacterium
ATCAAGGAAGCCTATCTCGCCGTCTGGCTCGAATTCCACTTAACCAAGCGCCAGATTCTGAGTCTCTATCTCGATCGCGTCTATATGGGCGGCGGCACATTCGGCGTTCAGGCCGCCTCGCAATTCTATTTCGGCAAATCGGTTCGCGATCTCAGCTTGGCGGAAGCAGCCATGCTCGCCGGCCTCTTCAAGGCGCCGACGAAATATGCGCCGCATGTCAATCTGCCCGCGGCCCGTGCCAGGGCCAATGACGTCCTGAACGGCATGGTCGAGGCCGGCTATCTGACCGAGGGCCAGATCTATGCCGCGCAGCGCAATCCGGCGACCCCGGTCGACCGCGCCCGCGAATCGAGCCCGGACTGGTATCTGGATTGGGCCTATGAGGAAATCAAGCGGCTCGCCGATGAGAAAAAGCTTGGCGACGACCGCGTGCTCACTGTCCGCACTTCGCTCGATTCCAACCTCCAGAAAAAAGCCGAGGATGTGATAGAGGAGCAATTGCGTGAAAACGCACCTGCCTATCACGCCAAGCAAAGCGCCGCCGTCGTCATGGAGCCGACCGGCGCGGTGCGCGCCATCGTCGGCGGACGCGATTATGGCGCGAGCCAATTCAACCGGGCGACCGAAGCGCTGCGCCAGCCGGGCTCGTCTTTCAAGCCCTTCGTCTATCTGACGGCGCTGATGACCGGAAAATTCAAGACCTCGACGATCGTCGTCGACGGCCCGGTATGTATCGGCAATTGGTGCCCGCATAATTACGGCGGATCCTATATGGGGTCCGTGCCGCTCATTACCGCTCTGACCCATTCGCTCAATACCGTCGCGGTCAAACTCTCGATCGCCATCGGCGAGGCGGATTCGAAGCCCGGCCACAATAATGTCTGGGATGCGGCCAAGCGCGGCCGCGCCAAGATCATCCAAACCGCGCGCCTCCTGGGCATTTCGACGCCTCTGCCCGACACGGTGTCATTGCCGATCGGAGCCGATGAGGTGATCCCGATCGAGATGGCCTCGGCTTACGCCACCTTCGCCAATGGCGGCCGCCGTGCGCCGCCTTACGCCGCCGTCGAGATCATGAACAGCCGCGGAGAGGTGATCTACAAGCATGACCGCGACGCCGCGCCGCTGAAGCAGGTCATTCCCCTGCCCTATATCCTCGACATGGTGACGATGATGAAATCCGTCGTCGAAAACGGCACCGGACGCCGCGCGCATCTCGACAATATCGAGGTCGCCGGCAAGACCGGCACGACCAACGGCTATAAGGATGCCTGGTTCACCGGCTATACCGGCAATCTGGTCGGCACCGTCTGGTATGGCAATGATAACGACACGTCCATGTCCAATATGACGGGCGGCACTCTGCCCGCCGGCACCTGGCACGAGATCATGGCCTATGCGCATCAAGGGATCGAATTGAAGCCCTTGCCCGGCTCGACGATCCCGCCTGGCCAGCAAGCCCCCATAGTGGAGGCGAAAGGCGTCGCGGAATTGGGTTCCGGCGGGCAAAGGCCGGCCAGTCTCTCGCGGCGCTCCGTCGAGACGCTCGGCGCGATCGAGATGGCCATTAAAAATGTGGACGGCCGGCGCACCGAGATCCCTGCCGATCCGGTAAGCTATGCCGGCGCCTCCACTCCGCCGCCGGCCACCGGCTTTCACGTTTTGAAGGCGCCGGCGCAGCTTCATTAGAGCTATTCTTAACAGCTAAAAGATCGATTGTTTTTTGCTATTACCCGATCGCGTTAGCGCATGAATTTCTCTTTTCGAATGTTTCAAAACCGTCATAAACTTCAAGAACTTCCGGTTCGGCTGCGTCAAAGTTGCCCCTATCGCGGTACCTGCACCTCCTATATACAAATCAATACCGAGGTTTACCCTTCTCGGTTGGCATAACTTTCAACCCCCGGTCACATTTGTGCCGGGGGTTTTTTCTTGCCATATCGAAGCCGCCGGACAGGTCGCGTCATGAAAACGGACATGCAAGCGCCCGGTTCGCGGGGAGCGGCTTAAAACTGACGATATCTTGAATGAGGCTTTGGCCGTTTTCGGTTAGAGAATGGGAATCGAATTCCATTCCTGACGAATCGCCGGGCATTTCGCCGGTTTCAAGAAAGTTCTATGATCCCCCGATCTAGAAGACGAGGCACCTCATGTTTTTCAAACTCCCGGCATTGAACACCCTGCGTGCCGCCGCTTTGACGCTTTGCCTTCTGCCGAGTACGGGTTTCGCGACCGAGAGTTTCTCAGACCCGCAAAAGCTCGAAATCCAATCGATCATCAAAAACTATCTTCTGGAAAACCCGGAAGTGCTGCGCGATGCCATTACCGAATTGGAGCGCCGCGAAGAGGTTGCGCAAAGCCTGAAACGCGAAAAGGCGCTCTCCGATCAGGAGAGCCCGCTCTATATGTCGCAAAACCAGGCGGTGATCGGCAACCCGAACGGCAAGGTCACGCTGATCGAGTTCTTCGATTACAATTGCGGCTATTGCAAACATGCCATGGAGGATCTGGCGCGGCTTATGAAGGATAATCCCGACCTTCGTGTTGTGTTGAAGGATCTGCCGATCCTCTCGCCTGGCTCGATCGAGGCTGCGGCGATCGCCGCCGCCGCCCGCAACCAATTCAAGGGCGACAAATTCTGGGAATTTCACCAAAAGCTTCTCGGTTCGCGCGGCCAGGTCGGCAAGGCGCAGGCGCTCGCCGTCGCCAAGGATCTCGGCGCCGACATGGACAAGCTGAACAAGGATTCCATCGCGCCCGGCGTGAAGGAAGGGATCGAGGAAAACGATCAGCTTGCCAAAGGTCTCGCGATGAACGGAACGCCGTCTTATGTGGTCGGCGGGGAAGTGATCGTCGGCGCCGTCGGCTACGATCAATTGAAGGCCAAACTCGACAATGTCCGCAAATGCGGCAAGGCCGCCTGCTCGTAAAAACCGATCGTGGTGGGGCCGCACCGATCGCGCTTCTGGGTTGCTATTCATCGGCCGTTGTCCTTATCGCACTGCCGCATTTCTCAAAAAACAGCCTTGTCCGGTCAGAAAACTGGAAAAGGCTGCGTTTTGCCGCGGCCAAGGCTTTTCTCGCCCAAAGAACCCGGCTAGAGCATGAGCCGCCCCTTCGAATGACCGGCCACCGCCTCCTTCGAACGGTCTCGGGCGCTCGCATTCCACCTATATTCTCCGACGCAGATCAAAACGAATGACCAAAACGATCCACGTCCTCAATGGCCCCAATCTCAACCTCCTCGGCTCGCGCGAACCGGAGACCTATGGGACGCAGACGCTTGCCGACATCGAGGCGAAATTGGCCGCGATCTGCAAGACGCATGGCGTCGCCCTCCAGTTCCGCCAGTCGAACCACGAAGGCGAGCTCGTCACCTGGATTCAAGAGGCAGGCCAGGCCGGAGACCCGATCATCATCAATGCCGGCGCCTATTCGCATACGTCGATCGCCTTGATCGATGCTATCAAGGGCACCAATGCCAAAGTGATCGAAGTGCATCTTTCCAATATTCACGCCCGTGAATCCTATCGTCACCATTCCTTCGTTTCCGGCGCGGCACGCGGCATCATCATGGGCCTTGGGGCGCTCGGCTACGAGCTCGCCCTCACGGCGATCTTCGCCGACATGGCCAAAAGCGAGAGTTGAGACATGAAGGAGCGGCCGGATACGGATAAGGGACAGGCATCGGGCAGCGTCGATACGCGCCTCGTCGAAAAGCTGGGCGAGATCGCAACGCGCCTGAACCTCAGCGAAATCGAAATCCAGAACGGCGATTTCGCGATCCGCGTCGCGCGCAATCTCGCCGCGCCCGCGCCCGTCCAGCAGGTTGCGCCGCAGCCTGCAGTCGCGGCTGAACCCGCGGCGCCCGCGCCCAAGCCGGAAAGCGCCGGCACGGTCAAGTCGCCCATGGTCGGCACGGCCTATCGCCGCGCCTCGCCGCAGGCGGCACCTTTCGTCGAGCTCGGTACCAATGTGAAAGCCGGCGATAAGATCCTGCTGGTCGAAGCGATGAAGACATTCAATGAAATCATCGCGCCCTGCGCCGGAACCGTGATCAGCATCCTGGTCGGGGACGGCCAGCCGGTCGAATATGGCCAGCCGCTGATGGTCATCGAGTGAGAGGTCCCTCATGGTGAGGAGGCCCTGTTCCACGCCGCGTGAGCGGACGTGGAATAGAGCCGTCTCGAACCACGGAGACCGTAAATTCGATTAAGCTGCGGCCGCAAGCACCCCGTTGCGGTCGGCCTCATCCTGAGGAGCCGCGTAAGCGGCGTCTCGAAGGACGAGGGCGACCACGCCCCTCAATCCCGGACCTTTCCCGCTTCGGGATAATGCAATAACCAGTAGGACATGTTCGACAAAATCCTCATCGCAAATCGCGGCGAAATCGCCTTGCGCATCCTGCGCGCCGCCAAGGAACTCGGCATTGCGACCGTCGCCATCCATTCGACGGCCGATGAGGAGGCGATGCATGTGAAGCTTGCCGACGAATCCGTCTGCGTCGGACCGCCACCCGCACGGGATTCCTACCTCAACATCCCCTCGATCCTCGCCGCCTGCGAGATCACCGGCGCCGACGCCGTGCATCCCGGCTACGGCTTTTTGAGCGAGAACGCGCGCTTCGCGCAGATCCTCAGCGAGCACAAGATCACCTTCATCGGCCCCTCGGCGCACCACATCGAAATCATGGGCGACAAGATCACCGCCAAGAAGACGGCGGTCGGGCTCGGCATTCCGGTGGTGCCCGGTTCCGCCGGCGAGGTGACGACGGCGGCCGAAGCGCAGGCGCTGGCCCGCGACATCGGCTATCCGGTGCTGGTCAAGGCGACGGCCGGCGGCGGCGGGCGCGGCATGAAGGTCGCCCACAACGACGAGGAGATGGCGATCGCCCTCGCCACCGCCCGCACCGAGGCCAAGGCCGCCTTCGGCAACGACTCCGTC
>JAATEW010000093.1 GCA_015655535.1 Hyphomicrobiales bacterium
GCCGGGCGCGGATCGCGGATGCCATTATAGCCCGCGGCCTTGGCCTCGACGACTTTCGACGCTGCTGCCGAAGCTTCGATGAAGGTCTGGGTGTGCGACTCGGCGAGCGCGCGGTTCAGCGCATAGGCGGTGGGCACGGTGCCGATGAGGATGAGCATGATGAGACCCATGCCCTTTTGACCGTCGTTGGAGCCGTGGAAGAACGAAACCAAGGTGCAAGTTAAAACCAGAAGACCGCGGATCCAGAGCGGCGGGGCCCCACTTACTTTAGGTTCTTGATAAAGTTCAGGTTTGCGGACCAGGAACTTCATGACCAGGAGCAGGAGAGCGGAAGCGCAGAAACCGAAGAGGGGCGACAAAAGAAGCGCATAGCCGATTTCGGTCGCCTTGCCCCAATCAACACCCGAGGTGCCGTCGCGACCGCGCATCAGAGCATTGGCAACGCCGACGCCGATGATCGAACCGATCAGTGTATGCGAGCTCGAAGCCGGCAGACCGAGCCACCAGGTGCCGAGGTTCCAGATGATGGCGGCGATGAGCATCGCGAAGACCATTGCGAAGCCGGCTTCGGATCCGACCTGGAGGATCAGTTCGACCGGCAGAAGCGAGACGATGCCGAAGGCGACCGCGCCGGTCGAGGTCAAAACCCCGAGGAAGTTGAAAAAGCCGGACCAGACGACGGCGACTTCCGGTACAAGCGAATGGGTGTAAATGACGGTCGCAACCGCATTGGCCGTGTCGTGGAAGCCGTTGACGAATTCGAAGCCCAAGGCGATCAGCAAAGCGACGCCTAAAAGCAGGAAGGGCAGGATGGTCGTGACCGTCGTGCCGACGGCGGCGATATCCGCATAGATGCTATAGGCGGTGAAAAACAACCCAAGCGCGACGATGGCCATATAGATGAGGACGCTTTTGATCCCCATCGGTTTATTGAGATTTGGCTTATGACTCGGTTCAGCTAGATCAGTGGATGTAATGGATGTCATGGAAGTGCCCCCGGGATGGCTGCGGCAGACTCCAAGCGAGTGAACGTGACACCCGTGTGACAATGACAGATAAAGTGGTAAATCAGCATGGCAAGACTTCGCAGCGATATATGGGTCTCGGCCTATTTGCGGCGTTGCGCAGTCGAGGGCGCCTTCGCGGTTTTACGCCGCCGCGGCGCTGCCGAGGCGGGCGCTATTTTCATCAAAATCGATCTTCTTGACGGGACGGCGCTTTTGTTCGGGCCAGCCCCGCAGAGCGAACTCAAAGAGGGTGAAGACCGAATATTTTCCTCGTTGCACAAAAATACATGGATCGAGCCGGGCGAGGCCGAGCAACGCCTCGCCCGCGAAATCAGCTTCGATCCGGATCTTTGGATCGTCGAGGTCGAGGATCGGCAGGGCCGCTCATTTCTCGACATCGCCTCTTGAGGGCGCATCGCGGGTTCAAACCCAAAAACCACACAGCGCAAACTTCGCTCAAATCACGATGATTTTGGATCGAACCGATTCAAATCATGAATGCGATCAATTCTAAAGACTTAGAGCGGGATGCCGGCGTCAAACCGCTACATAGTTTTGCGCATCCCGCTTGAGCGATTGACGTATCATTAACCATCAGATGCCGAGATTAAGTCTGCCTGGAAGAATCAGGCCGGCAATCCGGACGTCGACATGGGCGAACTTCTTGCGTTCCATCAAAAGAAATGCGCGCGGCGCAAGCGGCGTGACCAGTCATCAGGCGATGCTGAGATCATTCTGTTTCCCGGCGTGCGCTATATGCGGATGAGCGAGCCTTCGAAGCCGGCAAAGCGGGTTTCCCGGCGTCCCGCACGGCGGCGGTCCGACAAAGAGAAGGCTTCGTAAACGTCCTGCCGACTTATTACGGCTGCTTCAAAGGGGCGCCATCGGGGCCGGGCGCGCCGAAGATCGAAACGGCGCCGATCCCCTGCTTTTGCGCTTGCGTCCAAGCGCTCAACTGCTCGCACAGCGAGGGACGCGGCGGGCTCGCATCCTTGGCGCAGCGCAGCGACACGAAATTCTGCAGACCCATGGAAAGCTGCAGCGAATAATCGGCGGAATAGAGCTGGCTATCGCTGAAGACGGCGCCGCCGGGCACATTGCCGAAATACATCATGCGCAAGGTCTGCGCGGCCTCCGGATGCCTCTGCGCATCGAGCTTCAGCACGCCGGCATTGGGTGAGAATTCGGCAAGGATCGGCACGCTCGGAAAGCCCGCCGTCTGATGGCAGCCCATGCAGGAGCTTTTCGGATTGTCGACCGGCCCCGCGAGACGTCCGCCAAATCCGAGGTGGTTGAAGCTGAGCGGCGGGGTCGCCAGATCCTTCACCGCCTGGCGATTGATCCATTGCTCCGTCAATTTGTCGTAGTCGCAAGGCCCGTTCGGCGAGCTGCATGTCTCGGCAAAGGTCACTGTGGGATTATTGCCCCATTGGATGCCGAGCGGCACCATCCGTTTCCACGGCGTGTCGCCTTTGGCATTGCCGTCATAACCGAAGGTTCCGAGAAGCCAGCCGGTGGTACTGCGGTTGTCGCGCACCTGAAGGTCGATCTGAATGAGACGAACCTTACCGAGCTTGCGTTCGAAGCGCGAAAACGGCCCGGCATTGCGGAAGGGCGGGCTTTTATTGGCGTAAATATCCGCGTCCCATTCGAAGGCGCCTTTGACCGTCGGCAATTCCGTCTCGTTCACCGTCGAGAACAGAAGCTTGATCACATAGGATCCATCCGGCATGGCATTGAGAGCCGTCGGATCGGGGTTCAACGCGGCCGGTTTCGGATCGTCGGGATCGCAATAGACTTGGCCCACGCTGAACGCATAGCGGTCGTTGACATAGGCTTGCGCCCAGGTGTCGACAAATTCGGCTTGCGCTTCGCCGAATGTATTGCCGGCGGAATCGAATTCATGGGTGAGGCCATGCACGAATTCGCGCCCGTCGGTGCCCGGCCAGTCGGTGGCGACCTCGGTGTTCCAGTCCATCCACGGCATGCCATACCATTTCCGGAGCTTGTTATCCTGGACGTAGAAATCGACGTCTATATTGCCTTCGAGGCCATATTGGAGAAGCGCTTGCAGATAGGCTTCGGAATCGACCGGACCGCCGTTCTTGAACGCGATCTTTTCCCAGGGATAGGTTTCCTTCGGCGGCAATTGGACGGGATAGTCCTGGCTGAGTTTGAAAACCCGGCCTTTATAGTCCGACACGGGATCGCCGCCATTGCCTTGCAGATAATAGTCCTTGAACGTGCCGCGCACGCAGTCCTTCCGCGCCAACTTGTTGCGGAGCGCGTCATCGCTCGCGAAGGCCGGGCTCGAAGCCGCGAGAAGACCCGCATAGGCAAGGCAAATGCCCGCAGCGACGAGATAATGCATGCGGTTTTGCCTAAGCATGGAATAGTCTTTCGAGAAATGAGGAAGACAATGCAAGACGATCTCAGCCGTCATGCAACCATCATTGAAATCGAATCGATGTTCGCCTGGAAAGGGAGCTGAAGGCAAGATAGACCGCCGCTGAATCTCAGCTCGTAGTTCGCGGGACGTAGCATGGAGGTATTACGATTTTAATCTATTTGTTCGTTTCGCTGAGGATCTCGCAGTTCATCGATTTCACCAGAGCTTCGATATTCGCCCTTTCGCTCGGAAAGGCCGCCAGCGCATTGATGAGAACGAAGCCTTTTTTCTCGGGCGCGGTCAGTCGCAATTCTTGCGGCAGTTCCTCTTCATCGTCGTCGGCTTCGACAGCCTCGAGCTGCTTTGGCGTCAGGATCAGCACATCGATCTTGCCATGCGACGCGGCCTTGTCGGTCATCGAATAGAACACCCGGCCCGTCCGCGTGCGAAACGAGAAGGTCAAAAGCCCGTCGCCGATGATATCGGCCGAAAGCTCCAAGGGGCCGCGGTCGAGATCGTAGAGGCAGACGCCTTGCACAAGCGCCGGATCTTCGAACGGCGCATATTCCTGGCCGGGCAAGGCTGCCGGCAGCAGGGAAAGCTGGCCGGGCTGGGTCAAAGCCGAGAGCCGCGAATAGGCGTCCTTCTGCGCCAGTTCCGGCAATGCGAAGACCGACACGATATGGACGAGACCGGCCACGAAGAGGAGGGCCAAAAGCCATAAGAGCGATGCCAGCAGCCAATCGAGCCAGGAGATCTTGAACAGGTTGAGCCTGAAAGAGGCCGGGTTGGCCGATGTCATTTTGACCGAGGTCATCGGCAGAAGCCTTTGACGAGTTTCGGCATCACCGAACTGTCGAGCGACGCGGCCGTCGCGCTCAGAACGGAATCATAAAGGCGCAGCACGACGACATAAGGCGATGTCGGAGAGGTCGGCAGCCAATTGCCGGGATGCGCGGTTGAGGCAAGAATGATTTCGGCCGGCGCATCGCTGGCGCGCAAAATCTCCGCCGATGTGAAGCCGTAGCGCTTGGCGGCATTTTCAATGAGAGCGCCGTTTGGCGTAAAGACTGACAGAGTCCAAAAGCGCGCCGGAGGCATCGGGCCTTTAATGACGTATTCGCATCTCGGATTGAGCGGGGCACCGTCGCTATCGGCTCTGGCGAGAAAACTGATGCCTTCGCCCGTGCCGAGCGGAATGGCGCCGGTGCGCGACAGAAGCGCCCGCGCATAGGGATCGATGTCGGCCGATCCGGTCTTCGGCCATCCCGTCCAGGGACCGGCTCTGACGGCGCCAAAGCCAAAACCGCGCTCAAGCGAAATGAAGGTCAGCGCCAGCCCAAGCAGGGTTCCCAGCACGACGACGAAGCAGGATTTGATCAGAATCGCCACGGTTAAGCCTGCCGGACCGCGAATCGGAATAGGATGATATCCTATCCAGGCGCCATGTAGCTCAAAACACGGTCCTGGGGGAAATCATAGAGCTTGCCGGTCAGGCTCCAGTTAGGCTGGCAAAGCGTCAGAATTTTGGGCGCGAGATCTTCCGGAGTCTTGAGGTTCAGCGGATCTTCGCCCGGCATGGCCGCGGCGCGCATGCGGGTGCGCAAAGGCCCCGGATTGACGGCCATGACGCGGATAGGGGAGGTATTGACCGTCTCCGCCGCATAGGTCCGTGCCAGTGCGTCCACCGCCGCTTTAGAGGTCGCATAGGGCCCCCAATAGGGCTTGAAATGGGCCGTATGTCCGGCGCCCGAGGTGATCAGCACGACGCGGCCCGCATCCGCGGCGCGCAGCAAGGGATCGAGCGAGCGGATGAGCCGCCAATTGGCGGTGACATTCACGGCTAAGACCTCGTCCCATTGCTTGGGATCGACATGCGCCAGCGGCGAGACGGGGCCGAGCACGCCCGCATTGCCGACGAAAATGTCGAGTCTGCCCCAGCGCTGGAAGATCGCGCCGCCGAGCCGGTCGAGCGCTTCGAAATCCTTAATATCGCAAGGCACAAGGGTCGCCTCGCTGCCGTCGCCTCTGATCGCATCGTCGAGCTCTTCGAGCGCGCCTTGGGTGCGCGCTAGGGCGATGATATGGGCGCCGGCGCGGGCCAATTCGCGCGCCACGGCATAGCCGATCCCGCGCGAGGCGCCGGTGACAAGCGCGATCCGTCCGGCGAGGGGACGGGGAAGTTGGTCTGTGTCCAAGGCCAAAGATCAACCCGCTTGGGATTGGATCAA